>NZ_JACVVH010000057.1:0-29563 GCF_016647865.1 Pseudomonas sp. S60
AACGTAGGAGCGAGCGCAGCTCGCGATGCGCCGCGCGGGCGGCGCTCGATCCGCGCACCACCGCACAAACCACGTCCTACCTCAAAGCCCGCGCAACAACCCAAACCGTTTGCGCAACACCCAGTCCAGCAGCCGCCGCGGCAGCACTCGCGCCAATAGCGGCAGGGCGGTGCTGCCATTGCCGAGCCTGACCAGCACCGGCACAGGCGAGCGCCGCGTTGCCGCCAGTACACCCCGAGCAAAGCTCGCCGCGGGGGTGGGCCTGTCCTGGGAGGCACGGGCCCTGGCCTGGATCTGCTCACGTAACGGCCACCAGGGCGACGCCGGTGCCAGCAACTGCTCAGCCTCGTGCTGCGCATGGCTGGCAAACTGCGACGCGATGGCACCGGGCTGCACCTCCATCACCCGAACGCCGAACGGCGCCAGCTCCAGGCGCAGGGCGTCGGTCAGCGCATGCACGGCGGCCTTGGAGGCGCAGTAAGCCCCGGCGAACGGCGTCACCAGCACACCCGACACACTGCCGATATTGACTACCAGGCCTCTGGACCGGCGCAGCAACGGGAACAACGCGCGGGTTACCCCCACCAGCGCGAACACATTGGTCTGGAACTGGCGCTGCATGGCGTCTACCCCACCATCGAGCAGGGGCCCCATGGCGCCGTAGCCTGCGTTGTTGATCAGGATATCGAGGGTGGGCAGTTCCTCGGCCAGCCGGGTCAGTGCCTGCGAATCATTGACGTCCAGCGCTCTGGCGGTAAAACCTGCAGCGGCCAGGCGCTCAACGTCTTCAGGTTTGCGGGCGGTGGCCCACACCTCATGGCCGGCATCGCGGAAGGCGTCGGCCAGGGCGCGGCCGATGCCGCTGGAACAACCGGTGATCAGAACGGTGGGCATGGCAGAGCCTTAGGCCAGGGGCGGTTAGTTGGCGAAGGTGCCTTGCAGGTGCTCGGCGCGGAATTCCAGGGTTTGCGCACGGTAGCCTGCGCGCAGTGGGGGCAATGGCAGGCAGTCGCTCCAGTGGGCACCCGCCTGCAGTTCGCCAGGGCCACGGTAGCGCGGTGCGTTGTAGGTGTTTTCGGCAAGGTTGACGGTGTCGCCCGGCGCATAGGCGGCCACCCGCCAGCGCAGTTCGGTGAGCGGCACCGTGTTGTCGTTGCGGATTGTGACTTGCAATGGGCGGTCGGCCGGGCATTGGGCAGGTGCATGGACCAGCCGCAGGTCTACCCGCGCCAGTTGCGACGCCTCGCGGCTGTCCTGCCAGATGACGAACAGCGCCACCAGCCCCAGCCCACCAATGGCCGCCAGGGAGATCGGCAATGCCTTGGCCGGGTAGCGCAGCAGCAGTACCAGCCAGGTAAGGATGAGCAGGGCGCCGATGATCATGGGGATGCAGACCTGAGTTGCGCGGGGTCTGAGCATCGTAGCGTGAAATGGGAATGGGCTCAAAACGGCGGCAGTCACTGCCTTGACCCGTTCGAGCCCATCGCTGGCAAGCCAGTGCCTACACCGGCCCCATCAACCCAGGCCGGTCGCGCCCTCTGCCGCCACCGAGGTACGCCCATACACGTCCTCGAAACGCTCGATATCGTCCTCGCCCAGGTAGCTGCCCGATTGCACCTCGATGATCTCCAGCGGGATCTTGCCGGGGTTGCGCAGGCGGTGTACCGAGGCGATCGGGATGTAGGTGGACTGGTTCTCGGTCAGCAGGAATACCTTCTCGTCACAGGTGACCTCGGCGGTGCCGGACACCACGATCCAGTGTTCCGCCCGGTGGTGGTGCATCTGCAACGACAGGCTGGCGCCCGGCTTCACGGTGATGTGCTTGACCTGGAAGCGGCCGCCCATGTCCACCGAATCGTACGAGCCCCACGGGCGATAGACCTCCAGGTGGTTCTGGGTTTCGCTGCGGCCCTGCGCGTCCAGCGACTTGACCATCTGTTTCACGCCCTGAACCTTGTCCTTGTGCGCGATCATCATGGCGTCCTTGGTCTCGACCACCACGATGTTCTCCAGGCCGATCACCGACACCAGCTTGCCGTTGCCGTGGATCATGCAGTTGTGGCTGTCCTGCACCATCACGTCGCCCTTGGTGACATTGCCGTTGTCGTCCTTGTCGTGCACATCCCACAGCGACGACCAGCAACCCACGTCGCTCCAACCGGCCGACATCGGCACCACACAGGCGCGCCGGGTTTTTTCCATCACCGCATAGTCGATGGAGTTGTCCGGGCAGCAGGCGAAGGTGGCTTCATCGATGCTCAGCGTGTCGCCATCGGCCTGGCTGCGTTCCAGGGCCAGCATGCAGGTGTCGTAGATGTCGGGGTCGTGCTTTTTCAGTTCTTCGATGAAGCGGCTGGCACGGAACAGGAACATGCCGCTGTTCCAGAAGTAGCCACCGGCCTGGACGAACTCGGCAGCGCGCTTTTCATCGGGCTTTTCCACAAACTGGGCCACCCGCGCCACCCCTTCGGGCAACAAGGCATCCTGGCTGGAACGGATGTAGCCATAGCCGGTTTCAGGCTTGGTCGCCGGCACCCCGAACAGCACCATCTCGCCACGTTCGGCGGCTACCGTGGCCAGGGCCAGCGCGCGCTGCAGGGCCTTCTGGTCATCGATCACATGGTCGGCTGGCAGTACCAGCATCAGCTCGTCACGGCCTTCATTCACCAGCTTCATGGCGGTCATGGCCACGGCTGGCGCGGTGTTGCGCCCGAATGGCTCCAGCAGGATGCCCTGGGTTTGCAGCGACAGCGCGGCCAGTTGCTCCTGCACGATGAAGGTGTGGTCCTTGTTGCAGACGACGATGGGCGCATCCATGCCTTCGAACACCAGCCGTTCGATGGTTTGCTGGAACAGCGTGTGCTCGCCGGTCAGGGCCAGAAACTGCTTGGGGAACTGCTTGCGCGACAGGGGCCACAGGCGCGAACCGCTACCACCAGAAAGAATTACCGGGATCATCGTGTTTCTCCACTAGTCATCGAGGGGTAGTTGAAATCAGTTGCCCGATACCGGGCGGGTGACCCAGACCGGCGACAGCGCGCTGCCGGAACCGGTGACGTACAGCACGGCCGCTTCGCCGCGCTCCAGGGCGACGGGTTTCACGTCACCCACTTTCTTGCTGCCCTGGTACAGCGCCAGGTTGACCTTGACCGGGTTGATTTCCCGTTCGCCACGGCCGTGGGCGGCCACCGGCTTGACCACTTCGGTCTTGCCGTCGGCGGTTTTCAGGGTGAGTGACTGGTCGCTCAGGTTCTGTACGCGTACCAGGGCCTTCTGCTTGTTCTTGAACGGCGGCTCCTCCACCAGCTGCGGGTTGCCGGTACCGCTGTTGACCAGGGTGTAGTACTTGTCGGAGGCCAGTTGCACCGGCACCTGCTTGCCGCCGACTTGGGCGGTGTAGTCACCGCCTGGCAGGAAGCTGAAATCGCTGCTGGCCTGGGCAGCCACCTGCTTGATCTGTGTGTTGCCGACGCTGGCGGCAGCCGGTGCGCTGGCGGCGTTGAACAGGCGTACGAAGGTAGAGCCTTTTGGCGCGCTCGGCCCATAGAGGGCGGCGTCGGCGCCGGCGAAGGCCTGCAGTGATGCCAGGGACAGGCCAGCTGCGAGGGTGAGGGCCTTGGCAATGGAAGTTTTAGGGGTCATGTGCGGTTTCCTCTCTATCAGTGGGGCGCCCGGGTGGACGACATGGCCAGGTTTGCTTCGGACTTGCGGGTGTTCTTCAGCTGCGCGATCCACTGCGGATCGAAGCGGCTGAGGTCGGTTTTCATCGGCAGGTAACGCTCGGGGAATTCCCACACCACCACTTGCGGCGGGGCATTGCGCAACGCGTCGCTTTGCAGGTACTTGAGCATCGGCACCAGCGGCCCGTGGCCGTCTTCGGCGTAGTTGGCCACGTCGCTGCGCAGCGCCTGCTGCAGGGCCCCCAGGAAATTCCAGTGCGGGTTGGCGCTGTAGCTGGTGCCCACCAGGGCCACCGGAATGCGAGTGTCGGCGAACAGCGCGTCATCGCCCTGTGCTTCGGCCTGCGCCGGGCGCGTGGTGCGCTGCTGCAGGGTGTCGGGTGCCGGCAGCAGGTTGCTGAACAGCGGGTCCAGCGGCAGGAAATGGGTCAGGTCGCCCTTGTACGGGGCGGTGGTGCCGGCTTCGGTAACGAAGGCCTGTTGCTCGCCTTCGAGCAGGTGCTGGCGGCCGACCGCTTCGGCCAGGGCCTGGGCTGCGGTCTCGGCGCCCATCGGTGTCCAGTGGGTGTCGGTACGCAGGAACACCTGGCCGCGGGCCTTGGCCTGTTCCAGCGGCGCCATCAGGTCTGGGGCAAACACCCCGGCCTGGCGCGCCCTGGCATGGAAGCGGTTATACAGGTCGTCGTGCAGGCTGGCCGGGCGTTGCTTGCCAAGGTACTCGTCATACACCCGCGCCTTGGCCGGTACGATCGCCAGTACCAGCTGGCTGCCCTGTTGCTGCAGGGTGTCGCGCACCCCACGGATGAGTGCCAGGTTGTCCTGCATCCGTTGCTCGGCGCCAGCGGCGGGCTTGAATTCCTCGTCGCTGTACAGCCACTGGTCGCGCCCCAATACCACACCGGGGCGGCCCTCGTTGAACAGTTTGAAATCCATGGCCGCCCACAGGTTGGTGCCCAGGCGCTTGATCGGGAACTGCGCGTCGTAGTGCGTCTCGGCGGCCTTGGCCAGCTTGCCGTCCAGCAGGGTCATCGGCGCCGTGCGCTGGAACCCCTGCAGGCCACCAAGGGACCACACGCCCATGCCTACCAGCAGGCCGAGGAACGACAGGGAATAGGTGATGCGTAATGTGCGGGTCATGTGAGGCCCCTCAGAACTGGAAGTACAGGAACGGCGAGTAGCTCTGCGCCGAAAGCTTGAGGACCGAGGCGGCGAACAACAGCAGCACCAGCACACGGGTCAGCACCCGCGTCACGTCCATGCCCACCGAACCGTCGGCGTTGACCTGCGCCGGGGTGGGCAGGGCCGCTGCCGGGGTGGCCGTGCGATAGAAGTCGCGCAGGCCGAACCACGCCAGGGTGAGGTAGGCAATCACCAGGGTGGCCACCTGCAGGCCGGTCAGCTGGGCACGGTTGAGCTCCGACAGCTGCCAGTCGCCGAAGCTGAACATAGCGCCATACATGCGGCCGGCCACGTGCAGGTTTTCGGCGCGGAAGATCACCCAGCCGACCACCACCAGCAGGAAGGTGAATGCCCATTTGACCGGGTTGAAACGCTGCGGGTTGGTGTCGATGCCCAGCGCGCGTTCGATCGCCAGCCACATGCCGTGCCAGGCGCCCCAGAGGATGTAGGTGAAGTTGGCGCCGTGCCACAGGCCACCCAGTAGCATGGTCAGGAACAGGTTGCGGTAGGTGTTGAAGGTGCCTTTGCGGTTGCCACCCAGGGTGATGTACAGGTAGTCGCGCAGCCAGGTCGACAGGCTGATGTGCCAGCGGCGCCAGAACTCGGTGATCGACTGGCTGATGTACGGCTGCTTGAAGTTCTCCATGAAGCGGAAGCCCATCATCAGGCCAAGGCCGATGGCCATGTCGCTGTAGCCACTGAAGTCGAAGTACAACTGCGCGGTGTAGGCCAGTGCCCCTAGCCAGGCGTCACCGGTGGTGGGTGCCTGCAGGGCGAAGCAGTGGTCGGCGACCACGGCCAGGGTGTCGGCGATGAACACCTTCTTGATGAAGCCCTGCATGAAGCGGGTGCAGCCTTCGGAGAACTTGTCCAGGGTGTGGGTGCGGTTGTTGAACTGCTCCACCAGGTCCTTGAAGCGCAGTACGGGGCCGGCGATCAGGTGCGGGAAGATCGCCACGAACGCCGCGAAGTCGATCAGGTTGCGGGTGGCCGGGGTGTCGCCGCGGTACACGTCGATGATGTAGCTGATGGACTCGAAGATGTAGAACGAGATACCGATCGGCAGCAGCACGTGGGTGAGGATGAACGGCTCCAGGCCGAACGAGGTGACGATGGCGTTGAGGCTGTCGACGCCGAAATTGGCGTACTTGAAGTAGCCCAGTATTGCCAGGTCCACGCCCACGCCCAGCAGCAGCCAGCGCTGCGCCGGCTTGGTACGCACGCCGGCTGCACCAACCTTCAGGCCGATCCAGTAATTCCACAGGGTGACGCCGGCGAACAGGGCCAGGAAGTCCACCCGCCACCAGGCGTAGAAGATGTAGCTGGCGACCAGCAGCAGCAGGTTGCGATAGCGCTGCCCGCTCAAGTAGTACAGGCCGAGAAAGATCGGCAAGAACAGGAACAGGAACACGTTGGACGAGAAGACCATCCCGGTTCTCCTAATTTGCTCACAGCATTCAGGGCAAACGCCCCCCAAACCCCCCACGCAGACGTGGTGGGCTATCTAGACTTTCCGTAGGCGCGCGTTTACCCGCGCCTACGGGCTTGCGTCAGTTTTTCGGGTCATACACCCGGGTCATGTCGCCACCCATGCGGAAGCTGTTGAACGGCTGCATGCCGTGCTTGCGCTGCAGGGTGTCGCCCACGCAGTGGTACAGCGCACACCAGGGTTCGAGCCAGGCGTACTTGGTGTCCACTTTCAAGTCCTTCATGTCCTGTTTCTCGCCTGCCCGTTCGGCGAAATGGCGCGGGTCGCGAGCACCGGCCAGCACCCCTTCGCCCAGGCGCTGCAGGGCGAAGTTGTTCTCGCTGCGCAGGTCCACGCCGTTGGCCTGGGCGAAACTTGCGATCAGCGCCAGCGGCGGCAGGGCGTAGTTGTGGTAGGCCAGGGCGCGCTGCCTGCGTTTGATCTCATTGGGCAGGAAGCCCTGCTCGTCGACCTGGTTGGCGCCCACCTTGTATTCCTTCACGGCCCAGTCGAACAGGTCGCGGCGGTCGGTGGCCACGGCAGTGGCCATCACCGACCAGGCTGCCCAGTAACTGTGGTTGTTGATCTTCTGCAAGGGCAGGTTGCTCCAGTCGCGCACGGTCTGCTCGGCCAGGCGGGCGAACCACTTTTCGATCAGTTCGGCCTCGGCCTGGTGGGCCGCCAGCGGTTGCGAACGGGAGAACTTCAAGCGCAGCCAGGAGCCGCTCATGCTGCCCAGCGCCCATTTGCGCATCGACTTGCCGGTGTGGTTGTACTGGGTGGACATCAGCGCATCGGCCCGGGCCCAGGTGCCCAGCCAGGTCAGTGCGCAATCGAGCTGCGCCGGGCGGCCGTCACGCATGTACTGGGTGACCATCTTGCTCACGCCTTTTTCAAGGGTGGTGATGGCTTCGGTCGAGGTGCGGAAGGCGTGTTCGGAGTCGAGGTTGAGGGTGGCCCGCGCCTTGTCCGAGCCCTCGTACTTGCTGCGAAACTGCAGCGCGCCGGTATAGGGTTTGGGCGCAGCTTCACAGCGGAACTTGCTGTCGCCGGTCTTGAGCTTTTCGATGCCTTCGTAGTACCCCTGCGGCGGTACCAGGGCGGCTTGTGCGGCACTGCCGCACAGGGCCAGGGCGAGCAGGGCGGGGCGCAAGATGTGCGTGTAATGGGTCATGGTCGCCTCACTGGCCGGCTTGCGCGGTGTGCGCAGGCCCGGCGAAGTTGTTGCGTTTGCAGAGCTTGGCCTCGACGTTCTGGGTGCCTTTTTCCGGCCCCTGCACCTCGAAGGCCAACAGGCTTTGATCGGCCCAGTCCTCGTCTTCGCGCATCTGGAACACGAAGCGGCCGTCGGTATCGGAGGTCTCCGGTTTTTCCAGCTTGATGTCTTCGTGCCGGCCGTTGAGGTACCACAGGGTGGCTTGCAACACCTTCACCGACGGGTCTTCGAACTTAACGTCCATCTGCAGGTTGCGGTTGACCAAGGGCTTGATGACACCACCCTTGCCATTGACCATCAGTTGGTTCTGGCCAGGCTTGAGCGCAGTGCTGGCGCTCATCAGCGCGGGGCGGTCGTCACAGCCATCGTCGAGCAGGCCGAGGATCTGTCGCCAGATGGTCTCCTGGTCCAGGCGGTACAGCGGCGAGAACTCCCACACCAGGATCTTCGGCGGGTTCTTCCGGAATTCCTCGCTGCCCAGGTACTGGATCATCGAGCCTTCAAGGCCGCCGCCGGGGAAGGCGACGTTCAGCACGTCGGCACCGATGTACTGCTCCAGAAAGCCGGCAAAGTTGTAGTTCTTGCCGCTGTGGCTGGTGCCCACCAAGGTGATCTGGGCGTTGCCTTCGTCGCCGAACAGGTCGTCGCCATCGCCGCTGGTACCCTTGGGCTCGGTGCTGAACTGGTCCATGTACTGCACGGCGTAGCTGGTGCCGCACAGCTGCCCGGCCACGTTATGCAGGGTGCCGGTCTTGCCCATGCGCCCAGACTTGGTGGTTTCGAATTCCTTGCGCGGGATGCCCTCGAAAGCCGGCATCTTGTGCACCGTGTCGGCCACGATTCGCGCGGCGCGTTCGGCGCCGTACGGGGTCCAGTGCTGGTCGCCGCGGAAGTAGAAGTCCTTGCCCTGGTCGGCAGCGGCCAGTTGCTCGTTGGTCAAGGGCGACAGGTCGGGCACGTTGTAGCCCATGCCGGCAAAGCGCTTGAGCATGGCCTGGTAGTTGCCCAATGCCTTCTGGTAGTTGAAGGCGGCTTTTTCAGCCGGTTCGAGCATGTTGCGGTTCACCAGGCCACGGGTGGGCTGGTACACCACTACCAACTCGACACCGCGCTTCTTGAAGGCGTCGTGCACCTGCTGCAGGCGTTTGTAGCCGGCCTGTGTGGTGTCGAATTCGGTGCGCAGGTCTTCCCGGGTACGGAACAGCCAGTCCCCTTTGGCCTGCACCAGCGTGGTGAAGTTCTGCTGGTAGCGGGTGGTGTAGCGGCTGGCATCGTGCGCTTCGGGGCACAGCTGGCAGCACGGCTCGGCGGTGAAGGTGGGGGCCTTCACCTGGTCGGCGCGCGCGCCCTGGCTGATGGCCAGAAGGGCGCAGGTAATGCCCAGCAGTTTGAGGGTGTGTGCGGTCATGGTCGGGGCTTCCTTAATCGATCATTTCGGCCTGGCGTTCGACCGGGTCGATCAGCACAGCCTTCTGCTGGCGCACCAGCAGGTCGAGGATTTCGTCCTGGCGCTGGCCCAGCACGCCACTGAGGGTGATACCGCTGGCCTTGCGCGGGGCCAGCATGGCCACCTTGTACAGCTCCACCGACAACGGCGAGTCGATGGACAGCGGGCCGGAGCCGTTGGCCACCAGCTGCCCGCCCACCACAATCAGCGACACCTTGGTATCGAACGGGTCCAGGGCGATGTCGCGGTCGGTATCCGACAGGTCCTTGATATGGCCGTACACCCCCACCAGGCCGTTGGCCATGGCGACGTTTTCGTACAGCCGGATGTTCACGCTGTTGCGCACGCGGATGCCGTGGCGGCGGTTGTTGACCAGCTTGTTGCCCCAGATCAGGTTGTCGCCGCTTTCGTACAGGGTGATGCCATCGGTGTGGTTGCGGTAGATCTCGTTGTAGGCCACCAGGTTGTTGATGCTGTTACGGTCGATCACTACCCCGGAGAGCTTGTTGTCGAAGCTCTTGTTGTTGATGATCCAGCTGTCGTTCACCTCGCGGGACACGATGATGCCGTGCTTCTTGCGCGTGCCATGCACCGTGTTGCCGGCAATGATCAGGCCATGGGAACGGTCGTGCGGGTCGATGCCGTAGACGATGTTGTCGCGGTAGGTGTTGTCCTTCACCACGAAGTCGCGGGTTTCATAGCAGTAGAAGCCGTACCACATGTCGCTGAACTGCGACCCGATGATCCAGCCGGTCGGCTCGGGCCGGCCCATGCGCCTGGCCAGGTTGGGCGTGTACTGCGAAATGCTCACGCCGTAGGACTTGGACTTGGCATAGCCGAGGCTGGCCATGGTGGTGTTGACGATGTAGGTCTCGGTGCCGCCCCACGACAGCAGGAACGGGCGAAACGCCTTGGGCGAGCGGAACGTGGCCGGGCCGTTGCTTTGTTCGCGCCAGCCGGTCACCTGGGTGTCGGTGACGAACAGCTTGCCGTCGTTCACCAGAAACGCACCGCCTTCCTCGGACAGGCGCAGTTGCCTGACCTTGCTGTTGATCTCCAGCGTGCCCTTGCGCCCGACCACGATGGGCAGGCGTGCCAGGTACACGCCCGGCTGCACTTCGTTCAGGTACTGCCTGGGCACCTGGCGGCTCAGTTGCGCCAGTTCGACATGGCCGTCATCGATGAAGATGGCCTGTGGAATGCCGTGCTGGCGCTGCACCCACTCGGCGGCCTTGTTGTCGCCGCCGACGAACTCCTTGAGGCTGTCTTCCTGGAACATGCGGCGCACCGTGACCTTGCCCGGGTGGCTGCGGTCGATCTTGCTCTGCACGGCTTGCGCGGTGTAGCCGGAAAGGTCGGGCAGCGTGGGCGGGTCCATGTGCAGCGGTTCGGTCGGCGCGCTGGACACCGTATAAGTGCGGGCCTGCTGCAGTTCCTTGGCCAGCAGGCGCGGCTCTGCGGCGGCGGCCAGGCCGCTGGCGAGCAGCAGGGCGCTGGCCAGCAGGCCGTGGCGCAAATGTGGATGAAGGTTCATGGCAATCCCCTTGCGGCCTCAGAAACGCCAGATCACATCGACGAAGGCGCGGTGCATGTAGCTGTCCGCCTCCTTGCCGTATGCATCGCCCGGCTTGAATACCCCGGCGCGCAGGCGTACCAGTGCGGAGGGCTCGTCGATGGCCTGGCTCATCGACGCCGGCAGCAGGCCTTGCTTGAAGTACTTGGTGACGACCACGTCCATTTCCTGGCCGAGGTCCTTCTCGCCATCGATCAGCGGGCGGTTCACGCCGTTGTCGTTGACCACTGCGTTGATGCCGCTGGAGCCGATATTCTGCTTGCCGTCCACGCGCCAGAACTTGTGGTAGATGAAGCTGGCGTCGTAGTCGTCGCGCAGTTGCCAGGAGGCGAACAGGGTGGCCGCCTGCAGGTTGCCCAGCTCGCCGCGGAACGCTTCGCCAAAGCGGTGCACGCGCGACCGGGTGCCGGTGAAGTTGGAGCGGTTGCTCTCAAGGCCGGTCTGCTCGAAATTGTTGCCGCCGTCGTCCCCACCTCCACTGCCGCGCGCATAGGCGGCGCCGACCTGCCACTGCGGGTTGAGGCGCAGGCGCATACCCAGGTCGGTGGCCCAGGCATTCACGTCACCGCGCTGGGTGCCGCTGGCCACTTGCTGGTCGCCGACCTGGCGGCTGCCGAGGGTGTCGCGGTTACCGGTCAGCCAGGTCAGGCTGCCCCAGTAGTTGATGCTGTGATCGTTGCGCCAGTTGTAGGCGTCGCTATTGGCTTCCAGGCCCAGCCAGGTCAAATCGCCGGTGCGGGTCTTGTCCAGCGCATCAACGGTTTCACCCGGCCTCTTCAAGCTGCCGCTGTCATGGGTATGGTGGGCGCGCAGGCCAACCCAGTGGCCAGGTGTCCACTGGGTGGCTATGTTGCCGTAGACGTGGGTGCGGTCCTTGTCCTGTGGCGCCAGTTCGGTGAGGTCGGTGCGGTATTCGCTGAAGCGCTGGGCAATGCCCAGGTCGGCCTTGAGCAGGGTGGTGTCGAAGGTCCAGTTGAGGGCTTCGATGTTGGTGTCCCGCCACATGGCGTCATCGCTGCGCAAGCGCTGGCGGCCTAGGCGCAGTTGCTCGCCGGGGTAGGCGGTGAGGCCGCTGTAGCCAACCCAGAACTCACGCATGGCCAGGTAGCTTTTGTCTGGCTGACGGCTGTCTTCAGCCGTGTCGGTGGTGGTGCCGTCGTCGTTCTGGCGCAGGGTGTCGGTTTCGATGGTGTCGGTAGCGGTGACCGCCTGGCCCATGGCGTAGGCGCTCCAGTTGCCGCGCTCGCCGTACACCCAAGGGCGCAGGTCCAGGCCCAGGCCATTGACGTCGCCACCGGGGCGGGTGCCCAGGTCGCGGTCGTCTTCGGACTGGCCAGTGACTTTCACTTCCAGGCCGAAATTCTTGTCGGCGGTCAGCTGCGCCAGGGTGGGGCAGGACCACAGCAGGGCGAAGCTCAGGCCGATGCCTGCTTTCATGAAGGCATTGAGCGTCATAGCGAATCCTCGGCGTCTTCGTCTTGTTCATCGCCCTGCAGGGCCTGGAGGGCCAGAATGCCGTTGGCGCCTTGCGCCATGGCACTGCGGGCCTGGGTTTCCTGGGCGAGCGTGTGCTGGGCCTGGTCGCGCTGCTCAGGCGTGAGCTGCTGGTCGAGTTGCTGCAGCAGCTCGGCAGACTGCGGCGTAGGGTTGGCCTGGGCGAGTTGGGCGAACACCCAGGCGTCGGTGGGCTGCGGGCGCACGCCGTGGCCTTCGCTGAACAACTGGGCCAGGGCATAGTCGGCGCTGTTCTGCCCGCCGCGGGCGGCGGCCAGCAGGTTGTCCAGCGCCTTCTGCGGCTCGACGTTGCCCAGGTAGCCGCGGCGGTACAGCTGGCCCAAGTAGTAGCGGGCGCTGGTCTCACCGGCCTCGGCAGCCGCTTGCAGGTGCTGTTCGGCCTTGGCAGCGTCGGCGGGTACGCGGTTGCCTTCGTAGTACAGGCGGCCCAGCAGCAGGTCGGCGCGGGGTTGCTGCGCGTCACGGCCTTTTTCGAGGTAGGCCAGCAACGGGTCGGTATCGCCCAGCTCAGGGAAGTCGTACAGCAACTGCGCCAGGCTCACCCAGGACGCCGGGTTGGCCGGGGCGATGTGTTCGAGCAGCGCCTGGGCGGTTTTCTCGTCGGTCTGGCCAAGGCTGCGATCAGCCAGCACCCGGGCCACGCTGTCTACCCGGGTGCCCGGTACGGCGCCGCGGGCGTAAGCCGACTTGAGTTGCTTGAGCAGGGCGGCCTGCTGCTCGGCCTGGCCGCGTTTCTGGTAGACGGTGGCCAGTTCCACATAACAGCTGTCGGCAGTGGCCAATGCGGCCTTGCACAGTTGTTCGACCTCGTCCAGGTGCTGGTCGTAGGTGCCCTGGGTGCGGTACAGCAGCACCTGGGCCACGCCCGCCTCCGGGTAACCGTCGGCGCGCCACTGGTCGATCTGTTTCTGCGCATTGATGCTGGGGAAGCTTTGCGGGTACACCAGGTACAGCATCGCCAGCGGGATCAGGGTGTTGCCCTGGCCCTGGCGGGCGGCGAGCTTGAGCAGGGTTTGCGCCTCTTCGCGTTCGGCCTGGGTGCTGCCGGGCTTTGCCACCAGCAGGCGGCCCAGGCGCGCCTGGGCACGGGGCGAGGTGGCTGCGGCAGCGCGGTAGGTCGCCTCGGCCTGTTCGAGCTGCGCCGGGTTGCCGGTGGCCACCTTGATGTCGGCCAGCCCCACCTGGGCGTCGCTGTAGCCAAGGTTTGCCAGGGCCTGGTAATTGCGCTCGGCCAGTGCGGTGTCCCCGCGCTTGAGGGCTTCGTTGGCCAGGCGCTGGTCGGGCAGGCCCGCGCAGCCGGCCAAGGTCACGGCCAGGGCGAGCGTGCACCAGGTGAAGGGGCGAGGGCACAGCCCTTGCAACGGCGGCATGCAGTTCATCACGCGTTCCCCTTACAACCCACGGGCTTGAGCGCTGTCGAACAGCCCGTTCAACGAGGGCCCACGGTCGCTGCTGACCGCCACCGGGCGCCCGGCCAGCTCTGCCGGCAAGCCGCTGTCGGGTTTGATCTGCACGCGGATGTCGGCAGCCAGGTCTTCGCTGTTCAGGCTGCTGCTGCCGACGATCTGGCCAGTACGCACCTGGTCTTCACCGGCGACCTGGAAGTTGACCCGGGTGCCTGGCTTGACCTCGTCGAACTGGCGGTAGCTGAAGCGTGCTTCCACGGTCGGGGTGGTGGTGCGCGGGATCAGCTGGAAGATCGGCTGGCCCTTGGCGGCGTACTGGCCGTCGTCCACCCACTGGCGGGCGACCACACAGTCACAGGGGCTGGTGAGAGTACCGGACAGCTGCTTGCCGAACAGCTCTTCGATCTTGGCCGGTTCCAGCTGTGCGTCGTCCATGCTGCCCTTGAGCATGTCCAGCATGCTGGTGGTGAAGCTGGCCAGGGGCGCACCCTTGCCGATCTGCCCGCCGGCCTGCACCAGGCTGTTGACGGTGCCGTCACGGGGCATGGTGATGGTGGTGGCGGGCACGGCGACCACGCCGGCTTCGGCGCGGCTGACGAAGTACATGCCGTACAGCGACTTGGCGACAAAGCCAAAGGCGGCGATGCCCACCACGAACACACCCAGGGTCACACTGACCGCCTTGAAGCGGCCAAAAGGGGTCAGGCCGCTGCCGCTGTCCTTCTGCTTGCGCGCCTTGGTGAAGTTGTCACGTTGCAGGGTGCTGAGCACGTCGCCCAGGGTGATCAGCTCACCGGACAGGTGGCTGGTGATGAGGTGGCGCAAGGTGGCGATATCGCGGGGTTCCAGGTTCTGGAACTGCGCGCCGGTGCGGCCGTCGCCTGCGTTGTAGGCACGTACCTGGAACTCGATGTCCATCGACAAGCCGAGGTTGTCGACCGTGAACTGCAGCCGCCCGCGCAGCACCTCGCCCACGGCCAGCGGCTGCTGGGTATAGAAGCTCAGGCCACCCGCGGACAGGTCCTCGACCTTGACTTCGTGGGGCTGGCGCTGGGCATCGAGGAAACGCAGTTTGGCAGGGATGCGGACCCGGGCATGCTGGCGCTGGGCTTCGGACTCATGCACGACGTTGACGTTCACGGCGGTATTCATGGGGCTCTGTTCCTGTAAGTTCCGATCCGGGTTGGGTCACACGACCATGAACAGCACAGCGACGAAGATGCTGGCGGCCGAGAAGGTCATGGCCCGCGAGGACCAGGTGTTGAACCATTGTTGAAAGCTGGCGAGGTCACGCTTGAGGGCAGTGGGCTGGCGCGTCCACGACTGCTTGTCGAGGCGGAAGAACACGTAGATCTTCATCAGCGCGCCGATGATCTGGTTGTAATAGAGGATCAGCGGGTAGGCCGGGCCCGCGCTGTGGCCTGAGCACAGCAGCATGATGGTGAGGATCAGCCGGGTGATGCCGATCCACAGCAGGTACACCAGCAAGAAGGCCAGGCCGAACTTGAGGCTGGCGATCACCGCTACGGTCAGGCCCAGCAGGCTGGTCCACATCGACACCCGCTGGTCGAACAGCACGATGCCGGTGAACAGGCCCAGCCGGCGCAGGCCCAGGCCCAGTGCGCGGGAGTTCTGCCGCAGGTTGTTGCCGTACCAGCGGTACATCAGCTTGCGGCTGGCCTTGAAGAAGCTCTTTTCCGGCGGGTGTTCAACCGTGTTGATGGCTGCGTCCGGCACATAGAAGGTGTCGTAGCCCAGGCGCATCAGGCTGAACCAGCTGGATTTGTCGTCACCGGTCAGGAACTTGAAACGGCCCAGGCGCCAGTGCATCAGCGAGTCGCTTTCCACGTCGGCGATAAACTCGGGGTCGGTCACCACGCTGGCGCGGAACATCGACATGCGCCCGGTCATGGTCAGCACGCGCTTGGACAGGGCCATGGAGCACATGTTGATGTGGCGCTGGGCGAAGCGCAGCTTGTGCCATTCACTCATGATGTAGCCGCCGCGTACTTCGCAGAACTCGTTGGTGGTCAGGCCACCGACGTTGGGGTAGAGCTTGAACCAGGGCACGGTCTTGCGTACCACGCCGTCGGCCAGCACGGTGTCGCCATCGATCACCGCCACCACGGCATTTTCGTCCGGCAGCATGCGCGAGATGGCGCGAAAGCCGTAGGCCAGGCCGTCCCGTTTGCCGGTACCGGCAATGCGCACGATGTCGAGGGTGACGTGGGGCGGCGGGTTGTACTTGGCCCACAGGCTCTTCACCAGCAGTTCATCGGACATCTCCACCAGTGAGCACACCACGGTGGTAGGGAAGCCGCAGTTGATCGCTTCACGGATCACCGAGCTGTACACCTGGGCGGTGGTCAGTGCTTCGATGCGAAAGCTGGTGACCATCAGGTACACATGCGAGGGGTCGGCGGCCTTGCCCATGCGCTGCACCTTGCGGCGCAGGTACGGGTACACCCCGTAGAGAAAGATCATGCCGCGGATGAAATGGGTGGCGCCCATGGAGTAGCGCCAGATGCCGACTGCGCCGACCAGGAAGATGAAGTGCTTGGACTGCGCGTCGAAGATGTCGGCTGGCAGGGCCAGGGCGATCAGCATGAGCAGGCTCATGTAGAGCAGCCAACCGGCGCACTGCAACAGCACTGTCTGAAGCCTTTGCATGTTCAGCATCCGTGGAGAATTCAGAAGTAGAGGCAACGCGGGGAGGTGCCCGCGTCGCGGGGCCCGGCCGTTACCAGCAGATGCCTTCGGTACGGCCTTGGGCGCTGGTTGGCTTGCTCATGAAGCCCACCAGGTCGATCACCTGTTTGCCCGCCGGTGCCTTTTGCGCCAGGGCGCGGAACTGCTCGTCACGGTTGCCCAGCACGATGATGTCGGCGTTGTCGATCACCTTCTGGAAGTCGGCGTTGAGCAGCGAGGACACGTGCGGGATCTTCGACTCGATGTACTCCTTGTTGGCCCCGTGAACGCGGGCGTACTGCACGTTCTCGTCATAGATATCGAGCTGGTAGCCTTTGCCGATCAGGCGTTCGGCCAGTTCCACCAGTGGGCTTTCGCGCAGGTCGTCGGTGCCTGCCTTGAAGCTCAGGCCCAGCAGGGCGACCTTGCGCTTGTCGTGGCTTTCGATCATGTCGAAGGCGTTCTGCACCTGGGATTCGTTGCTGCGCATCAGCGAGTCCAGCAGCGGCGCCTTCACGTCCAGGCTGGCGGCGCGGTAGGTGAGGGCGCGCACATCCTTGGGCAGGCACGAGCCGCCGAAGGCGAAGCCAGGACGCATGTAGTACTGGGACAGGTTGAGCGCCTTGTCCTGGCACACCACTTCCATCACTTCGCGGCCATCCACGCCCACGGCCTTGGCAATGTTGCCGATCTCGTTGGCGAACGTGACCTTGGTGGCATGCCACACATTGCAGGTGTACTTGATCATCTCGGCCACTTCGACCGACTTGCGGATGACCGGGGCATCCAGCTCCTCGTACAGGGCCTGCAGCACGTCGCCGCTGGCGCTGTCCAGTTCACCGATGACGGTCATGGGCGGCTGGTCGTAGTCCTTGATGGCGGTGCTTTCACGCAGGAACTCCGGGTTCACCGCCACACCGAAGTCGATGCCGGCGCGTTTGCCCGAGCAGTCTTCAAGAATCGGGATAACCACGTTCTTCACAGTACCCGGCAACACGGTGCTGCGGACCACGATGGTGTGGCGGCTGGCCTTTTCACGCAGCACATAGCCGATTTCACGGCACACCGACTCGATGTACTCAAGGCCCAGGTCGCCGTTTTTCTTGCTCGGCGTACCCACGCAGATCATCGACACGTCAGTGGCGCGGATGGCTTCGGCAAAGTCGGTGGTGCCGCGCAGGCGGCCATTGGCGATACCCTGTTGCAGCAGCGTTTCCAGGCCCGGCTCGACGATGGGCGACTTGCCGTGATTGATCAGGTCGATCTTGGTAGCGGACACGTCCACACCGATCACTTCATGGCCACGTGCCGTGAGGCAGCCTGCACAGACTGCACCTACATAACCCAAACCAAAGATGCTGATACGCATCGCTATCACCTCATGTGTTTATCATGCCGACACTGTTCGCCAGCGTCGAACTGGGTTGATCAACCGCAATTTCTGGGCGCAAGGGGGCGTGGCAGATGCACACTTCGCCAAGCGCAGATAAAGTAAGTTGTTCAGCGCATTTGTAGATGCACTGCAAGTAGGCAGCATTAAGCCGTTAATTAAAAACAGGCCCTGGTCTGTCGTCGTCTTTATTGCAGTGCGCTACCTGGCGCGCTGCAGTGCTTGTTCTTTCAAGTTGAAAAAAACCTTTGAAATCAACCACGTGGACGATGTGTTGGGCGCGTTTCTCCTGCATGAACAGCCGTTGCGAACGCGGTCGCCTGGCCGGTCGAAAGTTTCAGGTTGAGGCGTTTAAGCCTGCCTGCTCATCTGTACGTCATTTCTCACAACCCGGGGGCATGAAAATCGTTACGGCGTTATGAGCGGCCTCAGGAAGGTAAGTTCCGCGGTGGGATTGGTTGGCATGAAGGATCTTTCAGATATCGATCATCATCAGGTGGTTTCAATTTGATAGCACTGTTCGATGGGACCCCCGTATAGACGGGGTGAAATTGTATCGAGATGTATTTGTGCCAGTATCGGTAGCTTTTTAATAAAAAAATTGCAAAAAGGTTAAGCGGTATGATGGCGTTATGAAATTTTCACAGTGATGTTTATTTTTTGGCGTCAAATTTCTGTAGCGCTGACGCAGGTTTAGCGGTTCGCTTGCATATCCTGTTACGACTGAAGACCCTTCGGACGCTAAGGTTTTTATCACGATGGCCGTCAACCACACTGGACGTCGTCGAGGATGACTGTGTACGAAGGAGCGTCTCAGGCAGCCCGTGGCTATTGCCATGACGGCGTCTCACCCATAACCACAGGGAAGAGACGAGGCTTGATACCGATGAAAACATTTACCCGAACCCTTTGTGGGGCGGCCGCATTGCTTGCGGCGAGTACAGCGCTTGCCGGGCCACCTGTCGAAGTGACCTTCAGGAACCTTGGCACTGAGCCGGTGAAGCTTCAGCTGACGAATGCCAATGAGACGAGTACGTACCAGATTGCGGTACCCACGCCCGCTCAGGAAGTACAGCCTGGGTCCTCCATAACCTTTAGGGTGCAACGATTGGTCAGCCCCGATACGAATGGCGCCATGCTCCGTTATTCGGTGGGGCGTAAGGTGTGTGCATTCAGCACCACGTTCGTGATGATGATGTCTGGAGGGGTCAAGCAACCCAAGTGGAACAAGACTGCAACGCCCACTGGCGGTGCAACTTGCACCGCAGTGAATTCTGGGTTCAGCGCTAACTATTCATGGAGGGCTGAGTTCACCATGAAGTAGTCAAGTCGCGTTGCATCGCTCGTGTATAGCGATCATGAGTGATGCAACTGCGCAGGCTTGTATTACATCAGGATTGAATCATCAGCCAGGTTGGATCTATGTCAAAGATAAGCGATATTAATGCTGCGTCAGGCGTCCCCTTGCTCAATGTCAAAGCACTTCCCCGCTCCCGTGAAGTGTCAAGTCAACGTACGGGTAGTTTCAATAACGAGGCTGACACAAAACTTGCTTTGTCTGCGCTATCTCGTCAGCTCGCCGCCGCTGCAGAGCGTGCGGCGGTCAGGGACAGTCAGTTAAGCCGCCAAGAGTTGGCAACGTTGGGCGCGCGGATTCAGATGGATCTCGGCGGGGTCGGCTACAGGTTGACCAAGCCTTTTCATGATGCCTTTGTACCGGATACTGACGATCAGGAACGCTTGGCGCGGGCTGAACAAGCGACCGCTTTCGTGAATGGGCGAGGCGATAATCCCTTCAAAGCATTGACCCTCGAACAGCTGTCGCTGATTGGCTACGATGAGGGAGGGGATTTTACATATAACGAGCGGCTTGCAGCCAGCAGAGAACTGGGGCATCGCTATTCACTGTGGTCAAGCGCTATTGTCGAAAAAGCGCGTGCTGAATATCAAAGCACGGGTTATCAGGATGAAACCATCCGTGAAGTTATTGCTTATTACAAAGCCTTGCCCCCCATTATGGAGGCAGGCTTTGGTAACTATGAAATCGATCTAACGCTGCTGATCGGCAAAACGGACCAGCGACAAAGCAGCGAAGACGATCCGCTGATCGAAGTGATCTTGAAAACGGTGCGTAAACTCGAAGATGAGGCTGAAAAAGCGCATTCGCCGATTGATCCATCGATCAAGCCCGGAGGCCCCGCATGAGCGCCATCGTGAGCCTCACCGAGGTGAGCCGCTTCCATGCCGGGTTGCCCGTGCTCAAGGACGTCAACCTTGTTGTTCCAAGTGGGCAAACGTGCGCCATTGTCGGCCCATCCGGTTCAGGCAAAAGTACGCTGTTGAACCTGATCGGTCTGCTGGACAGGCCGTGCTCTGGCCGTGTGCAGTTGGTGGGTAATGATATGACAGAGGCCAGCGCCGACCAGTGCGCTGTCGTGCGCAATCGTCTGATCGGGTTCGTCTTCCAGAGCTTTAACCTGCTGCCGCGTCTGTCCGCCCTGGATAACGTCGCGCTGCCGCTTTCCTACCGTGGGTTGCGCCTGCCAGCAGCCCGGGTGCTCGCCCAGAACCAACTGGAGGCGGTAGGTATTGGCGAACTTGGCCCGCAACGATCTGCCGAGCTATCGGGTGGCCAGCGCCAGCGTGTTGCCATCGCCCGGGCTTTGGTAACCGAGCCCCGGTTATTGGTGGCGGACGAGCCTACCGGCAGCCTGGATACCCAGACGGGGAAAGAGGTTCTGCGCCTGTTGCTCAGGTTGAATCAGGAGCTGGGAACCACGCTGCTGATGGTCACCCATGACCTTGGGATGGCGCAGCAACTTCAGCGGTGTCTGCGGGTAGAGCAGGGGCGGCTGACGGATGCCTGACGTTTACGGCCCGAGTTGGTCGCACCGGTTCAGCGAGGCACTGTTCAACATCAGATTGATGGGTCGCAGGGCTTGGCTGGCGTTGCTGGGTATCGGAGTAGGCTGCGCCGCCGTGGTGGCCCTGCTCAATATGGGGCACGGCGCCGCTCAGCACGCGCGCTTGCTGTTCGAAGGCCTTGGCAGCGAACTGATGGTTGCCGAGCTTTCACATGAGGGGCTGGCAGGCGGGCTGACAGAGCCGGATCTGACGGGTGTGTCGGACCTGGTGAAAGCGGCAGCGCCGGTCGTCGTGGCCGCGACCCGTGTTCGGCTGAAAGGGCGGCAGGTGGATGCGATGGTCATCGGCAGCCGCGAGGAACTTGCCCATGTATTGCAACTGCGCCCTGGAGAAGGTCGCCTGCTGTCTCAATATGACGGGCGCGCATTGCACGTGCTGGTGGGCAACCAGCTGGCTGCGCAATTAGGCGCCAGATCAGGTGACAGGCTGCAGATGGGGCAGTATGTGTTCGACGTCATAGGCGTTATGGCGAGGACAGGTGACAACCCGCTGCTCCCCGTCATGCTGGATCAGGCCGTGCTCATGCCATTGTCAGGTATACGCCGACTGGTGCCTGCGCCTGAGGTGGGCCTGGTGCTGGCAAGGGGGCGTGATTCGCAATCGTTGGCGCTGGCCGCCGAACACCTCGGGGCACACCTGCGAGCACAATTGCCGCATCACGATATCACTGTAAGGCTGCCAATCCAGTTACTGGAAGGGATGGCTGGGCAGTCCCGAATGCTTGCCTGGCTGCTTTCGGGGTTCGCCGGCATCGCTCTGCTGCTGGGGGGCGTTGGCGTGATGAACGTAATGCTCATGAGCGTAGGCGAACGGCGCCGAGAAATCGGTCTTCGCCTGGCATTAGGGGCGCGGGCTCGGGATATCGGTTGGTCGTTTTTGCTCGAAGCGTTGTTGTTGTCGTGCACGGGGGCAGTGTGCGGCGCCGTGGCAGGGATCCTGGCGGGCTGGCTGTTCGCATGGTTGTCCGGTTGGCCGCCTTCGATAGCCCCTGCCTCGGTTCCGTCAGGCATCGCCAGCTCGCTGTTTGCAGGCTTGGCGGCAGGGCTGTATCCCGCGCTTGGGGCTGCACGTTTACTGCCAGTAGAGGCCCTGCATGAAGATTGACTGGCGGGTACTGGCCTGCATGCTGTTACTGTCGCCTGCGGCCGTTGCTGAAGGTGTCAGTGCGCTTGCAACTGCGCAAGCGCGTGCAGTGGCGCTGCACCTGGACGATGCCGTAGCGTTGGCTTTGCGTAACAACCGCGCCATCCGCAGCGCCCATCTCCAGCGCGTAGCGGAAAAGTTCGACCTGCGGGTAGCGCACTATCAATACGCACCGCAGCTGTCCCTCAAGGCGCGCTATCGACGCAGTCGGGATCAGCAGGTACAGCGAAAGGATACCGAGCTGGCACCCAGTGCCAGCTTGCTGACCTCTTACGGAACGCGCTTCAGCCTGGACTGGGCCTATGGGCATGCTCAAACCGACGGGGGCAGGCCACAGTACCGGGATGGGGCCAACCTCATGGTGATTCAGCCGTTGTTGCGGGGGGCAGGCCGGAAAGTCGCAGGGGCACCTTTGCGGCAAGCGCAGCTGTTCGAGCAGCGCAACAGGTTGGCACTCAAGGACACCATTGGGCAAAGCATCAGCCAGGTGATTGTTCTCTACCGGGCGTTATTGCGGGCCCAGGAGCAACTGAAAATAACTGAGCAGGGCGTGGTGCGTGCCCGGCAACTGGTGCAGGTAAACCAGGCCTTGATCGTTGCCGGGCGCATGGCGGCGTTCGATATCGTTCAGGCCGAAGCCGAAGTGGCCAACCGGGAGCTGGCACAGGAAAGCAGCCGCAACCATCTGCAGGAAAGCCGCCTTGCGCTGGCCCAGGCCTTGGCTGTGGACTTATCCACACCGCTGGTTGCCGTCGATGAGCTGGAGGTACATCAGGTGCAGATCGATGCTGGGCAGGCACTGGCCAGCGCCCGGGCCTTGCAGCCTGCCTACCTGATGCAACTGATCACCGGCGAACTGCTTGCCCTGGACCTGATGGTTGCCGACGACCAGCAATGGTGGGACCTGTCCTTGATAGCCGGCGCGAGCCAGGCGAGGGAGCGCAGCGCCCATCAGTTGAGTTGGGAACGTTATGTAGGCCTTGAGCTGGACATACCCATCGGCGACCTGCGACGGCGGCAGGTACAGGTGCAAGCTCAGGCCGCCCTGCAGAGCCACGATCTGCTCCAGGCCGAGGCCGAGCAGCAGTTGCAGCGCGATGTAGCCGACGCCGTACGGGATCTACAGGTGAGGTGGCGCCAGCTGGAGATCGCGGGGCGGGCACTGACGCTGTCCAGGCGCAAGCTCGATATCGAGCAGGAAAAACTCACGCTGGGGCGATCGAGCAATTTCGAGGTGCTCAGCTTCGAGAACGACCTGCGCCACGCTCAGGATGCCCGCCTGGATGCGGCCGTTGCCTACCTCAATGGCCAGGCCATTCTCGATCAGATACTGGGCGCCACGCTTGAGCGTTGGGGTGTGGAACTGCATGACTGACTGGCGAAAGGTGATGTGCCTGTTGCTCGCGATAACCGGCAGCGGTTTTTGGTATGCATGGCCTTGGCGCGCACCCGTGGACGCCGAGCGCTGGGTGCAGATCGAGCCCCAGAGCCTGCAACAATGGCTGGGCCTGGCCGGGCGACTGCAAGCTGCCAGGCGGATCATCGTGGCAGCTCCGTTCGACGGTGTAATGGCAGCCGTTGCGGTTACGCATGGCCAGCATGTGAAAACAGGTGACACGCTGTTCACGCTGGATACCGCTCAGCTGGCAGTCGAGCTGCGGCAGGCGGAGGCTACGTGGTTGAAGGCCCGCGCCAATACGGCAACGCTTGAGGCATGGGTCGCCGGCCCTGAAGTTGCGAGGGCCCGCCGGATGTTGGCAAGCGCGCGCAACGCGCTGGCCGCAAGCCGCGCCGCTCTGGACGAAAACCAACGCTTGTTCGAGCGGGGCATCGTCGCCGGCATGGAGGTGCGCAACCTTGCCCAGCAAGTCGAGAGCCAGCATCAGTTGCTGCTGGATGCCGAACAGGACCTTGAGCAGACACTGGCGCAAGGGCAAGGGGATGCCCTGCGTATAGCGCGCATGGAGCTTGCCAATGCCCAGGCACACAGAACCGCGCTGGTCGCCTTGCGTGAGCAACAGGAGGTCAAGGCGCCGTTCAGCGCGCTGGTGGTGAATGCCACAGCATCAAGCGCCAACGCGTCACAGCGGTTGCAGCCAGGCCTGCCTGTGGCGAGGGGCACGCCTTTGGTTGAACTGATTGACCTTGGTCAGATCCAGGTACTGGCAGCGGTCGAGCAACAGGACCTGCCTACCGTTCATGAAGGCCAGCTGGCCCGAGTTACAGTCGCCGGGCAGGTTTTCCAAGGCCGGGTTGCCCACATTGCACAGTTGCCCAGAACCGAAGGTGCGCAAGACGCCTGGTACGACCTGGTGGCGGACATCGATCTGCCTTCGCTGGAGCCCGGCCGACCTCTGCGCTTGGGCATGAGTGCCCAGGTTGAAGTGCTGGTTTCGAGCAAGGACCGGGTATGGGTAGTGCCACCCGATGCCGTCGAGCAAGACAAGGCAGGGCTGAGTTATGTGTGGTTCCGTGAGCACCCCAACCAGTTGCCGAGCAAGGTGCCGGTGAGCATTGGCTCGATATGGCCACAGGGGTTGGAAGTGGCCGGGCTGAGGTCAGGGTACGTGCGACTGCCCTGACACCAGCCCGCTCGCAACCGGGCTCACTCGCCTGGCTGATCCCGCAAAAACACCAGGTGATCCGCTTTCGACTGCTCGGCACTGTAGTAGTACCCCTGCACATCGAACTGCTTGAGCTGCGCTGGGTCGCTGATGCGCTCCTCGATGGCGAAGCGGGTCATCATGCCGCGGGCTTTCTTGGCGTAGAAGCTGATGATCTTGTATTGGCCGTTCTTCAGGTCCTTGAAGTCCACGTTGATCACCCGGGCGTTCAACGCGCTGCGTTTCACTGCGCTGAAATACTCGTTGCTGGCCAGGTTCAGCAGCACGTCGTCGCCCTGTTCGGCCAGGGCCTGGTTCAGCCATTCGCTGATGCGGGTGCCCCAGAAGGCGTACAGGTCCTTGCCGCGGGCGTTGGCCAGCTTGGTGCCCATCTCCAGGCGGTAGGGTTGCATCAGGTCCAGCGGGCGCAGCAGGCCGTACAGGCCCGAGAGCATGCGCAAGTGGCCCTGGGCGAAGGTGAAGTCGTCTTCGCCCAGGGTTTCGGCAGCCAGCCCGGTGTACACGTCGCCCTTGAAGGCCAGCAACGCCTGCTTGGCGTTCTGTGGGGTGAAGTGCGGCGTCCAGCTGCCGAAGCGGGCGGCGTTCAGGCCGGCAAGCTTGTCGGAGAGGTGCATCAGTTCGCTGATCTGCGCCGGGCTCAGTTCGCGCAGTTGCCCGATCAATTCCTGCGAGTCGTCGAGGTAAGCGGGCAGGGTGAAACGCTCGGTCACCGGCGGGGTGTCGTAGTCGAGGGTCTTGGCGGGGGAAATCACCGTCAGCATCGGGTCGGCTCCTGGCATCATTGACCGTGAATTCTACGGGCTGGGCGTGGCAAGTCCAAACTATGGCGACGATAGTGGGCGCTCATGGACCGTGCAGGCGCTATAGTGCCTGTTTTGCCATTGGGGAGCCTTGGACCGTGCGCATAGCCTCAGCCCTGCTGGCCGCGCTGCTGAGCGTGGCCGTGCACGCCGCGCCCAGCGACCAGGTGAGCCTGGACCGCAGCCTGTGGCCCGAGCAGTTGGACAGCCCGGTGCTGTTCGACGTGGCGTCGCGTGCCGAGATACTGTCGTTTGCCCAGGTGCTGCATGAAAGCGAGCTGCTCGACGATGCGGCGCTGGCGGCGCGGCTGGGGCTGCGCCAGATCAACCTGCACAAGGTGCGCCTGGTGCGGGCGCGCATGTGGCAGCGCCTGTGGAGCGGTTACCAACAGGCCCAGCGCAGTTGCGAGCAGGATGCCTCGTTCTGCTACGCCGTCACCTCAATGGCAGAACTGCGCACGCAAGCCGCTACCTTCGCTGCCGATGTTGGCGCGTTCTACACCGGCTGGGTCGAACCCAGCCACCGCTTCCATGTGCGCTACCTGGACGAGCAGTTGCGCAAGGCGGCATTGATGCCGCAAACCAGCAGTGAGGTGGAGCGGCTGTCACCGGCCGAGCGCAACGGCGACGAACTGAACGACCGGCTGTTTCTGCTCACCTTCGTCGGTGGGCCGGGGCCGGTGGGTGGCAGTACCGATACGTTGGCCGACTACCTGCGCGGGCAGAAGCTGGAAGGGACCTTTTTCGTCCTGGGCAACCGCTTGCAGCAACGTCGCGAGGGCACCTCGCTCGACGCCCTGCGCACGTTGTATGACGGGCAGTGCGTAGGTATTCAGGGCTGGGAGTACAGGTCCCACGCGCAGTGGAATGGCTGGCAGGACTCGCTCAGGCGCAGCCAGGGGCGGGTGAAGGCAGACCTGCCTGAGCAATACGTGCCATTGTTCCGGCCCCCCTATGGCCAGCGCAGGGCGGATGGGGACGCGTTCATGGCCAGCCAGCAACTGCGCGTGTCACTGTGGGACATCGACGCCCAGGATGACGGTGCGCTGGATGCCCAGGCCTCGGCCCAGCGGGTGCTGACCTTGATGCTGCTGTGGCGCAAGGGGGTGATCCAGTTTCACGATGCCCTGCCCAAAGCCCAGCCGGCCGTGCAATGGCTGCTGGAGCACACCGCACAGAGCGGCATCGGCTGGCAGGGCTGCAAGGAATATGCTTATGCACAATGAGCAATCTGACTTCTGACTGTAGACCCGCCTGGCCGCCCCGCCAAGGGCAGTTCGTCAATCGGAAAAATAAACTTCAAAAACGCGTAAAAATGCTTTTTCCGGTCATGCCTTTTGCGGTATGAAGAAACCAGACAGCCGATTCCTGCAGCACAGGTGGCGTCATACAGGCTCACCTGGCCAGGTTCGCTTCCCGCCCGTAACAACGCGGATACGGGGAGACCGGCAGTCACTTTGCGGCGTAACAGACCGCGCCGTGTGGCTTCGACATAAGGTGACCGAGTATGGATGACCAAGGACGCACCCCTTCCTCCAGCAAGCCAATCCTCTATGTGCTCGATACCAACGTCCTGATTCACGACCCTAACGCATTACTCAACTTCGAGGAGCATCACGTCGCCATCCCGATGACGGTGCTGGAGGAACTCGACAAGCTCAAGGCCGGCAAACAGAGCATCGCCGCCGAATGCCGCCAGGCCATCCGCCTGATCGATCAGACCCTGGGGGACGCCTCACCCAGCGTGGTCGAGCAGGGTGTACCCATCCAGCGTGGCAAGAGCGGGCCCAAGGGCTTCCTGTCCATTCTGATGACCCCGCGCAACGAGCCTAATCGCCTGCTGCCGGAAACCCTCAACGACAACATCATCATCAACCAGCTGCTGGAAGTGCGGGCGCGGCGCACCGACCTGGACGTGGTGCTGGTCACCAAAGACATCAACATGCGCCTGAAGGCGCGCGCCTGTGGCATTGCGGCCGAAGACTACAGCACCGACCAGCTGGTAGACGACGTGTCGCTGCTGTCCAAGGGATACCACTCGGTCACAGGTTCGTTCTGGGACCGGGTGAACAAGGTGGACACGCGCCAGGAACGTGGCCGTACCTGGCACCGTGTGCAACTGGCCGAGAACCTGCCGGCCGTGCACGTCAACGAGTTCATCATCGACGAGCAGGGTTTCGTTGGCTGGATCAAAGGCATCCGTGAAAACGAACTGCTGCTGCTCGACCTGCACCAGGAGCCGCTGCTGCACCAGGAAGCCTGGGGCCTGAAGCCACGGGATATTCACCAGAGCCTGGCGCTGTTCGCCCTGCTGGACCCAGATATTCACCTGGTCAACCTGACCGGCGCTGCGGGCTCGGGCAAGACCATCCTGGCACTGGCTGCCGCCATCGAGCAGACCATGGTCAGCAAGCGCTACCGGCGCATCATCGCCACCCGCAGCGTGCAGGGGCTGGACCAGGAGATCGGCTTCCTGCCGGGTACCGAGGCCGAGAAGATGGAGCCTTGGCTGGGTGCGATCACCGACAACCTCGAAGCCTTGCACATGGACGACGAAAGCACCCATGGCAGCGTGGAGTACATCCTCGAGCGGGTACCGTTGCAGTTCAAGTCGCTGAACTACATCCGTGGGCGCAGCTTCCAGCAGAGCCTGATCCTCATCGATGAATGCCAGAACCTCACCCCGCACCAGATGAAAACCATCATCACCCGTGCCGGTGCCGGCTCCAAGGTGGTGTGCCTGGGTAACCTGGCGCAGATCGACACACCTTACCTGTCCGCCACCAGCTCGGGCCTTACCTACCTCACCGAGCGCTTCAAGGACTTCCCCCACGGCGTGCACATCACCCTGCAGGGTGTGCCGCGGTCGGTGCTGGCCGAGTACGCCGAGTCGCACATGTAACGGCACATCTAACGGCACATCGGGGCGGCCTGCCCAGGCCGCTCCAACTTCCCGCCCGGCTACAAACCCGTGCCTAAAGCTGACCCACGGGTTTACACTCGTTGCTCCCTTCACAGGAGCAGAGCAGTGCTGACACATCTTGATTCCCAGGGGCGGGCCAATATGGTCGACGTCACTGAAAAAGCCGTCACCGAGCGTGAGGCCACCGCCGAGGCGCGGGTGCGCATGCTGCCGCAAACCTTGCAGATGATCGTGGATGGCGCACACCCCAAGGGCGATGTGTTTGCCGTGGCGCGCATCGCCGGCATTCAGGCGGCGAAGAAGACCAGTGACCTGATTCCGCTGTGCCACCCATTGATGCTGACCAGCGTGAAGGTGGAGCTTGATGCCGAGGGTGAGGATGCGGTGAAGATCGTCGCCCGCTGCAAGCTGGCCGGGCAGACCGGTGTGGAGATGGAAGCGCTGACCGCCGCCAGCGTTGCCGCGTTGACGATCTACGACATGTGCAAAGCCGTGGACAAGGGTATGGTCATCGAACAGGTACGCCTGCTGGAAAAGCTCGGCGGCAAAAGTGGCCATTACAAGGTGCAAGGCTGATGAACGTGAAGGTGATGTATTTCGCCCGTTACCGCGAACGGCTGGGGGTGGACGCGGAGCGTGTCGAAGGTGCATTCGCAGTGCTCGACGATGTGCGTCAGGCGCTGGTGGCCAGGGGCGCTCCGTACGACGTGCTGAGTGAGCAGAACCTGATGTGTGCGCGCAACGAAGAACTGTGCAAGCTTGATGAGCCGCTGGAAGAGGGCGATGACGTGGCGTTCTTCCCGCCGGTAACAGGAGGCTGAACATGGCTGTACGCGTTCAGGAGGCTGCATTCGACCCGGGGCTGGAAGTCAATGCCATGCACGCGGCCAACGTGGGTGTGGGGGCGGTTGTCGCTTTTGTCGGCTACGTGCGGGATTTCAACGAAGGGCGCGAGGTGGCGGGGATGTTTCTTGAACACTATCCGGGCATGACCGAGAAGGCCCTGGCCAAGATTGCCGCCGAGGCCCAGCAGCGCTGGCCGCTGCTGAAGATTGAGGTGCTGCATCGCATCGGTGCACTGGAGCCGGGCGAGCCCATTGTGTTTGTGGGTGTGGCCAGTGCTCACCGGCAGGCCGCGTTCGATGCCTGCAACTTCATCATGGATTACCTGAAAACCCGGGCGCCGTTCTGGAAGAAAGAAATGACCGGGGACGGCCCGCGCTGGGTCGAGGGCAGGCAGAGTGACCAGGATGCGGCGGGGCGCTGGTAGCCCTGTGTTGGGTGGCCGGGGCTATGCCCCGGTTCGCGGGTAAACCCGCTCCCACAGTGAATTGTGCCAACGTTCAGATCTTGTGAAAGACAGTTGCCCCCCACCTGGTCATGCACCCTACCTGTTGGGGCAGGTTCCCACAGTGAATTGTGCCAACGTTCAGATCTTGTGAAAGACAGTTGCCCCCCACCTGGTCATGCACCCTACCTGTTGGGGCAGGTTCCCACAGTGAATTGTGCCAACGTTCAGATCTTGTGAAAGACAGTTGCCCCCCACCTGGTCATGCACCCTACCTGTTGGGGCAGGTTCCCACAGT
>NZ_JACVVH010000058.1:0-28781 GCF_016647865.1 Pseudomonas sp. S60
CATATCACACAGATAATCAGCCGCCCCCAAAAACTTGTGGTCATCCTCCATGTCCCCCTCGCGCACCAGGTGCTTGATATACCCCATCAAAAACGACACATACGCAAGAGGTTGAGAGACGGGCTACCCGCGGGGAGGAAGGTTTCGATGCCTGCGGTGGTGATCTCGTCCGGATTGGTTTTTTTCATGGCATGGGTCCTTATTCGAAAACAGGAACTGCCTCAAACCCTTCTCACCAGATTTGGGTGGCAGCCGTACGCAGGGTGAGAAACCGAGTGAATAAGGAACCCCGGCCAGACCAAGTCTGCCCGCGCACGGCCACCATATGCAGATAGCGCTTATTCGAATCGGGTTCTCACACCCGGTCACCTGAGCGACCCGGAAAAGGTATCCGTGAGCCATTTCCCCGACAACAGCGATACTTCGGCGGCACGCGTAGGATAGGTCCGAAGCAACCATCCTGAAACACTTTCCCAGCCTTTCCAGAATTCCCTTACACCCCCACCGGCACCGGTTTCCGCGTCATGCACCAAAGGGGCACACAAAAAGCCCCCCAGAACCAATTGGCCCAAAAACGTAGGAGCGAGCGCAGCTCGCGATGCGCCGCACAAGCGGCGCTCTCCCAGGCGCAGAACATCTCCAGGCAAACACCTAGCGGCCCACCTACCTCAATGCACCCGCCCCTTGGCAATCTCGATATCGTTCATCAACGCCTTCGCCATATCACACAGATAATCAGCCGCCCCCAAAAACTTGTGGTCATCCTCCATATCCCCCTCGCGTACCAGGTGCTTGATATACCCCATCAAAATCGACACATGCTCATAGGCAGCATCCACAGGTATGCCGGGCTGTACACGCAAGAGGTTGAGAGACGGGCTACCCGCCGGCAGGAAGGTTTCGATGCCTGCGGTGGTGACGGTGTCGGAAACAGCAGCAGGTGAATCAGGAAGGATCTTTTTCATGTGCAACTCCCTACGTTCATGAGGAGTCGCCACATCCATGCCTTCTCACTGGATAGAGGTGGCAACCGTGCACGGGGTGAGAAACCGAGTGAACATAGGAAGCTCGGCCAGGCCAAAGCCTGCCCGTGCCGGTCGCCATAAAGCAGCCGCTACGTTCTAAAGCGGGTTCTCACACCCGGTCGCCAGAGCGACCCGGAAAAGGTATCCGTGAGCCATTTCCCCGACAACAGCGATACTTCGGCGGCACGCGTAGGATAGGTCCGAAGCAACCATCCTGAAACACTTTCCCAGCCTTTCCAGAATTCCCTTACACCCCCACCACCACCGGTTTCAGCCGCGATCACCCCCAACATAACCGCAAAAACCGTGTATCATCCGCCGCCCAAATCATTAAAAAGTGACGTCGCGCGCTGCCTGTCAGCCCTGCGGCCATCTGGCGTTGCGCCAGATTCGACAATGGACCAGACCCCGTGACCCTATCCAAACCCCTCGCCCTGCTCGCCTTCGCCCTGGCCCTGACCGCCTGCAGCAACGGCCCGTCGCATCACAAATCCAGCAACCTCGGCTGGAACCACCCCGGCATGCAACTGGGCGGCGACAAAGGCCTGCCCCTGCGCGCCGAAACCCCGTGCCGCAAGCGCGGCTGCGACAACGACAAGCTGGTCTTCAACCCCGCCAAGACCGAGCCAAACATCAGCACCATCCACCGCGGCTGGTAAGAAATTTCTCCTTTTGGGCCGGTGACTTAGGTTATTTGCGAACAATCGCAACTAAGTGGTTTACAGGCCCAAAACGATCGTTATAATGACGCCCCATTGCCGGTATAGCTCAGATGGTAGAGCAACTGACTTGTAATCAGTAGGTCCCGGGTTCGATTCCTGGTGCCGGCACCATTCAAGGTTCCATAGAAAGCTTTCAAAATCTCTGGAACCCCCGAAAAACCCGCCTTCTGGCGGGTTTTTTCGTTTTGGCGTTCCGTCGGATTCCGAGGGTAGCCAGCGCTAATAAGGGTAGTTTTAAGGATAGAGGTCCGTTTCGATATCGGAGACTACCCTTATGGCCCGCACCACTGCCCCGCTTACAGACACCGCCTGTCGTACGGCAAAGCCCAGAGAGCGCGAGTACAAGCTCTTCGACGGCGACGGTCTTTACCTGCTTGTGCAACCCAACGGCCGCAAGGGCTGGCGGCTGAGGTACGTTAAACCCGATGGCCGCGAAGGCCTGACCGCCCTTGGCAGCTACCCGGTGGTCGGGCTGGGCGACGCACGCCGCAAGCGCTTCGAGATCAAGCAGCAGCTCGCCAACGGCATAGATCCCATCCAGTACAAGCAACAAACCAAGACCCAAGCCGTGATCAACGGCCGCACCTTCGAAAGCGTTGCGCTCGACTGGCATGCGAGCATGGTGCCGAAGTGGGCACCCGGCCACGCCAAGACAGTGCTCAGCCGATTGAAAACTCACGTATTCCCTTTGATCGGTGCCAGATCAATCGTTGAGTTGGACACCCACGACCTCATGCAGCCACTGGAAGCCGTGACGAAGCGCGGCACCATCGACGTGGCGCTCAGGGTCAAGAACTACCTGCAAAGCATCATGCGTGAAGCCAAACGGCTGCGACTGATTACCGCGAACCCAGCTCACGACCTCGATGGCTCGATTAAGACACCACGGGTAACTCACAGACCCGCACTACCCTTATCGCGGCTGCCAGAGCTACTGGCATGCATTGAGGATTACAGAGGTCGCCCGCTCACGCGCCTCACGGTGATGCTGTCGTTGCATGTATTCGTACGCTCCAGTGAACTGCGCTTCGCCCGTTGGAATGAGTTCGACCTCAAGCGCGGAATTTGGGAGATCCCTGACACCCGCCCGGCGCTGGACGGAGTGCCCTTCTCCACAAGGGGTACGAAGATGGCCGGAGACATCCACGTTGTACCCTTATCGCCACAGGCTGTGGCCTTGCTTGAGCAGATCCATGCGATCACCGGCAAGTTCGACCTCGTGTTCGCAGGGGATGCCAAACCGTGGAAACCGATGTCCGAGAACACGGTGAACGCCGCGCTCAGGACGATGGGCTACGACACCAAGGTGGATATATGCGGCCACGGGTTCCGAGCCATGGCGTGCAGTGCGCTGGTCGAGTCCGGGCTGTGGTCGGAGACGGCTATCGAGCGGCAGATGAGTCACAAGGAACGCAACAACGTACGGGCCGCTTATACCCACAAGGCCGAGTTCCTCGAAGAGCGCCGGATGATCATGACCTGGTGGAGCCGGTTTCTGGAGGCAAACCGCGAGGACCATGTGACGCCGCATGAGTTTGCAAGGCAGACGGGCGAGAACGTCACGCGCCTGCGCAGTGCCAAGAGGACCGAGTAACCCGCCGCACCACCACCTCAACTCGCTGTGAAGTTACCCACAGCACCGTATGAAGCTCCTCCGCGCGGGTCCTTTCAAACGGGGCTGCAAAGCCGCCCCGTTTGAAAGGACCATACCTAAGAAAAAAACTGCTGGCACAGCTTACGTCTGTGGAAAACCACAGATGTCCACCGGGGGATATTTTTATCCACAGGCGCTAAACCCCTGAAATCGCTTTGCTTGACGAACATTGTCCACAGGCGTAGACCGGGAGTTGCAAGCGCTGTCGATGACAGCACCCCAGGTGACCCGAACCTTAAAGGTCACGCCGCTCCCGCGGTGGTTCTCCCCAAGGGCGATTCGCATCCGGCAGCTCGCCCGGTCACTACCCATGTGATGGATGCTCTTACACACATAGCGCTCGTGCGCCAGATACACCGTACCTCGCTGCCCTGCAGCAACCTATCCGCTTGGCCGCATATTGCGCCAACCTGTGCCCGTCTCTTTCTCTGGAAAGAGACGGGCACTTCTAACACTGCTGCAGCCTTCATCGCATATGGCTTTGCGGCAATCCCCCTCGTGACAATCGGCGTGACAAACGCCGATGTCACCAGCAACAGCCATGTAGATGATGGTGCCGCAGACCAGGGAATGGACTGCACCTGACTGACAGTCAGGCATGCCCCGGTCATCGCATTGCTGCTTGCACATGGCTCAGGATCTTCAGGCGCTGGTCTCGTCAGCCAGTGCTGCCTCCACCCGCCCACCGGTAACGGTGCTCAGGAGGCCAGATCATGAGATGCCCTTGCTCTTGGTCGTAGAGAGCCGCCAGTCCCGCGTTAGAGGACATCCCCACAGGCCGCAGGGGCCTTGATCCCTGATAACACTCAACATTCTTGGCGGGATGACGTGGGGCGAGGATCGGAGACCAGGCGATGAGGTGATTCGACATGGCATTGGTGGGTAGACGCGATGGCCGTAATTTCGGCTACGGCAGGCAACTGAGCTATGCAGGGCCGCAGGCGTTGAAAGACATGTTCGGCGGCGGCCACTACGGCACGGTGAAGGCACACTGTGATCGGTGGCAGGCATTCGTCAGATGGTGCCGCTCCGAACAAGGACCCGGTATCAATGATGCGCGACAGATTGATCGGAAGGTATTGGCGGACTATGCGGCGTACCTGCGCGACCTGGTTAGGCGCGGTGACCTCGCGGTCAGCACCGCGCAAAATCGGCTATCCAGCGTTAACAGGACCATGGCGGCGCTGCGCGGTGATCAGTGTGTGAAATTGCCCAGTCCGAGCAAGGCGTTGGGGATGCAGCGCAGCGGGATTCGCCTCTCGGTACCGCAGGGCCAAGACCGCGAACAGGTTAAGCAGATCGTCGATGCGCTTTGTCGCGATCATCAGCAACGGGCCGCAGCGACTGTTCTGTTGGCGCGAGCCACCGGCATGCGCCTGCGTGAGTCCATCTTGGCTGACCTGCCACGGCTAAGCCGCGAGGCTAACGACCTAGGTAGGATCAACATCCAGGATGGCACCAAAGGCGGCCGCGCCGGCGCCTCAGCGCCACGATGGATTGCGGTGAACCACCATATTCAAGACGCACTTGGGTTTGCACGGCAGGTGTCGCCTACGAGTAGCCACAACCTGATTGCGCCAGACGAAAGCTATCTAAATGTTCTGCAGCAAATCATCCGCCCAGCGCGGGACGTCCTGCATGCATACAAGCTCAAAGGCTTCCATGAGCTACGAGCGGCGTACGCATGTGAACGCTATGAGCAAATCACCCAACACCCCGCGCCTATCAACGGCGGCCAATGTTGCCAGGCAGATAGGAACCTAGATCGTGAGGCCCGAAGGCAAATCAGCTATGAGTTGGGGCATGGTCGGATCGATGTGGTCGCGACCTACATTGGAGGGCGGAGATGAGCAGGCCATTCGATATGGAGTTGTTCTTGGCTGCCGTGTTGACCGGATCGCACTCGACGCGGCAACGCCATTTGCGGCAAGCAAAGACTATCCAAGCTGAGATTGCAAAACGCTGGCAGCGAGAAACGCCTTGGGCTTGGCAGCGAAAGCATTTGGTTTGGTTTCTTGAACATTACCTCGATGAAAGCAATGAGGCGACACGTTACTACTACCTGCTTACTGTCCGGCTGCTCGCTCGGCGCTTAGAGGCACCTTGGGCTTTCACTATCTGAAAGGGATCTGGTAGCAATAGCCTCCAGCGACAGCAACCGATTCAAAGCTACCCATGGGGAGCCTTCAACATTTTGCGAGCACCCTCGATAGCACCCTCAGCGGTGTGATGCCTAGCGCAAATGAACGTTGCTTATCATGCAGCGGCGATGTCGGCCGTTACAGAGCCTGGGCTAAACCTGGAACTTTCTCTGAAGCACACGATAAAGATGCTCTGACACCAGAACGGCCAGCTGGAAGAATGAAATGCACAAAAAAGCCCGGCAAGCTCATGCTTACCGGGCTTTTGCTACATCAGTGAGGCTGGGATGGTACGTCATCATCCTCAAGGTCAAGCGTACCTTGCTCACCGACTCCTTCAGGTGGCTTAGCCTTCCGAACTTCATCTACCTCAAAGCAGAACGCGGTTTTACCAACCTCGTGTGCGAAAAGGCGCTTGCCATTGCGGAGGGTAATGAAGGGTCTGCAAATCATGGTCATACGGGATCTCCTAATGAGAGAACCCGGAGATACCTGCGGCACTGCAAATGCCGCTAGTCAAGCAGGTGTTGTAAAGAGATAAAGATGTACGTAGAATCTCTCTCCGAGTGTGGAAACCTGACCTCCGGGTTTGATTTCTAATTGTGCTTTGGAGTTCTGCAAAAACATCCATTGCACGGTTCAAAGGGCCTGCCAATGCTGCAAACATTGGTGGGCTTTTTTGTCGACAGAAATAACTATCGGCAATTATAAGTATCTCGTCATATCATTCTGGTGTCAACCTCTCCCCCCTAGTTTTTTCTTTGTTTTTCAGGCTCTTGCCCGAAAAATCGAGTAGCTGTGGCTCAATCGTCAAGAATTGGCTGTTCCGGGTCGCTTCTCAGGCTCACATAGTCAGCCTGCCAGCGTGTCAGATTGAGCGATTGACTGTATGTCAGCGCTTCATCTGAGATCACATCGATTTCAATGAGCTCAATCCACTTCCATGTCTTGCCTTCCCCTGTTCTGCACCGGCTCTCGAAAAGCTCCTCGATAGCTTTCACTGCGGCTTGAGCTGCCTCTTCAGCAATCTCAGGGTCTTCATCAGTCTTGTAGAGAACCAAGATCGAGAGCTCGTAGAGATCATCTGATCCATCTCTAGCCCTCTCCATTCCTTGATCGACGTCGAAGAATACGGCCGGGATGTGGTTGCCGGTGTCTTTGAAGAGTTTGGCGAGGCGCTCAGCTACCTTGGTGTCTCTCAGGCGGCGATCAAATTCGTCTGGGAATGAAGAACGGCGATACCTTGCAGCCAGCCAGCGCTGGAAGATGCTTCGCTCCTGTCCGCTCATCAAAAAGGTGCGAGCCGGCTCATAGGAAATAAAGGCTTTGGAGGGATCCTGGTGTTCCTTGGGGATCCGAACCCGTTTGCTCGCATCGAACTCACAGAGGAGGCGCTGATCTGTTCCAGTCAGCTCCAGATGCAGCCGCCTAGCGGTTTTACAGTGCGTGTAATTGCCATCCAGCTTCTCAGCCAGGATTGTGCCTAGGATCAATTCGACTTCCGGCTCGCCTGCAGCCACCTGTGCAAGGTCACAATCGTGTGTTGCAACAACAGCGATGACTTTTTGCTGGCCATCACAGTCGATGATGATGCCGAGCTGGGCGAGCGTCTCGCTATCGACAATGTATCCTTGTCGCCACGGGGTAGATCGACTCCAGCTCACCATCAACAGCTACCTCATACTCTGTCTTTCAAATGCGGCGATCCGACCGACGCGAGGTCTACGGCAGCCCGATTTCGGTTCTTCAGTCTCGACTCCATGACTGCGCGCTGTGCGCCTTCCTTTTCAGCCATGGCAATGAGTTTTCCTGCTGCCTCTACACCCGACATGCCGCCGGCAACGGCTTCAAGTAGAGACGTACCACCTGGAAGCTTCCGCTTGGCATTCACTTGTCCTGCGAGCGGGTGGGCCACGATACGGTCGGCAGCCGCAGCCAGCTCGTAGAGCAGAGCTTGGTTACCCTCTGAGATGTGCTCACCGGCTTGCCAGTTGTAGATAGCCTGCCTCGAAACTCCGAAGATCGATGCCAATTCAGTCACCGCTGGCTTCAAAGTGGTGCGCACATAAGACAACGCTTCTGCAGCTGTCCTCGGAGCAACTGCGGAATCAAGCTTGGCGATACCTTGAACTGATGCTCTGTATTCCCTGCTTTCACGGCTCTCACGAGGCTGAGGTTGTGGTGCCAAGGTGCCAATGCACAGAGCGAAGGCAACGGTCAGTCCATATCCCCAAGCTAGCGCAGTACTGCCTGTGGAGCTCTTGGCTTTCTCGCGCTCAGCTTCGAGATGCCGACTCGCGGCATTGAAGGATCGGTCTGCCAGACCCGAGCTTGGGGATGGTGCATACATCGTGTTCATAGGTTAACTCCATGCTGTCCGTGCGTGGTCCGTCACGGTCGCGTTAAAGAACAACTTAACGAGGTCGTGAAGGTGTTGGAACCTATCTCTAATTTCAGCCGAATCGTATTTTCGGCGCTCGGAAAAACTGGCGTCGACGTCGACGGTTGCATGCTGTCCATTGAGCTCACTGAAGCGCTGACCTATCTTGAGCGGGGCGGGCAACAGATCTGGCGGGAAGCGGAGCTCGCTGTTTTGGACAATCACCCGCGACACCACCTGTCCAATGTTAGGAATGGTGGCCGACGACTCGGCAAACGAATGGTTATACGTCAGTGGCTGTCCTTCGAACTGGTATACCTGTCCTAGGTCGAGTGAGGCAGGAGTACCCCAAACCTCACGAGCAAGATACTGCTGCAAGGTTTCCCCTTCTGCAGGTACAACCGCATCAAGGTATCTCAGGCCTAAACGCTCAAAATAAGCTAGGCCATCGACCGCTTCCTCCAAGATCTTCAGGCCTCGTTCCAGCTCGGCATAGAATTCCGGGAAGGTCTCGTATTCGGTGCAGCGGAACGAAAGCGCACTAGGTTCCAGCAGGAAGCCTTGGGTGCCTTCGAGATTGGAGAACGTATAGCTCTCGATCTGCTGAACGCCAGGCTTGAAAGGTTGCGTGTCATCGCCACCGGTAACTGCGCCAAAAGAGAACTGCATCTGCTGAGCGCTGCTGAAGTCCGGATAACCGGCCTTTCGCATGCGCTCCTGGATCGCCGGAAGGTAGGACTTCAGCGACAGCAGGGGGTTGTGACGCACCTGGCCGATGGTGAAGTAGACCGGGGCGTTTGCGTATTTCGTTCCCATCTCGATTACTCAGCTTGACACTTTGATTGACAGTTTACAGCTAGGTTTACACGCTAGCAAACGCTGGGTTGGGTTGTATCTGGATTGAACCTACCCCGAGCTAGGCTCACAGCAACTGATTCGGCCGGCAAACCACAGCTGACCTGGGTTTAGGATGAGACTACCGTTCGTCGCCTCATGAGCCTCGCGCGAGAACCTGACCCCGGAGTTGGCTGGAGGACCACATGCACCAAGATATTTTGAGAGCTGTAGAGATACCCCACCCGAAATGAAAATCGGCTAACCGGTCTAGAGAGGACTGCCCACCGGCGTTCGTTCTCAGCATTCTATAAGCCGGGGCGGGTGGATCGCGCAGCGTGGACCGAGTAGAACTCCTCCAGCCCCCCTGAACTGAGAGCGACTCCCATATCTGATACCACCGCTTAGCCTTGAATGGATTTGCGGCTGGGATGGATGAGTACAAGCTTTAATCAAGAATTAGGCTGGCAAGCCCATCCCCAAGGATACTTTTAGAGATAGAGGCCTACATTTACATGAAAAAATATATTTTTAATCATTGAGTTACGATATTTTTCGACTCCTGGTGCCGCACCATACCCAGGATCAAAAAAGGCTCACCGAAAGGTAGGCCTTTTTTGTTCGTGTCCCAGACGCCTTGAACCCAAAGCGATCTGCGTCCGGTTTTATTGTAAATCTCAGATAGTCCTTCCGAGGTGAAGCAATGGCCCTTCAATTCTACGAGAGCCCCTCCACACCACCTACGATGAGGACACAGCTAGCAAGATGGCTTTGAAGACGGACCTATCCATTTTCATCACTCGCTGCATAAAGCAAATGGGCCTCAAACAACACGAGGCTGCTGCCCGGCTCAACGTGACCCAATCCCGGGTATCCGAGGTGGCTAATGGCAAGATCGAGAAATCCACGCTGGACGCCATGATGGATATGCTCGACAAGCTCGGCTTCCGCACCAGCCTTGTCTTGCCCTCGAACGATGCTGGCGCCCTACCGCAGATTGTTATCTCGCAAGTACGCGGTAGCTAGACCCTGTAACCCATGTTTCTATTGCCACCAGATCCAGTATCCGCTCCCATGCCATGGTGTTCCACCAGCTATGATCGGACAGCTCACAACCAACGCGGACACCAAGCCCCCTTGGGCAACACTGCCATAAAGGCCGCTCACCAAATCACCGGCTAACACCCATGAACCTCAATCTGAGACCCGCATCAGTCACCGACCTGCCAGCAATCTACCTGGGCGAACAAGACTATATCCGCACCTGGGAGCCGTCCCACGAAGCGGCCTGGCGAGCAGATTTCAGCCGTCATCTGACCCGCTGGGTAACTCATTTCGACAAGTTCACTGTCGCAACCATAAGCACAGATTTCGCGGGGTATTCGCTGTGGATGCCGGACGGTGACTGTGCAGAGTTGTGCACCATTAACGTGTTGGAAACCCGTAGGCGCAACGGTGTGGGCTCTGCGCTGTTAGATGCCTACATCTCAACCGCAAGATCACTGCGCTTTGCGAGACTGCGATTGAGCGTAAGGCCCGATAATCCCGCACGATTCATGTATTCGAGAGCTGGGTTCGTGGTTACTGGAATCGGGCCGCAGGGTTATGAGGTGTTTGAGCGAGCAATCGATTGACCCGCACAGGTTGTATGTTCACCGAAGTGATCTAGCGTTGCAGGGGTGTGGGGTTATTGGGGCTGCGGGGCAGCCCATCGCGACCTGCGGTCGCTCCTACGGGTGTTTGATCTGGGGGAAATATGGCCATCGATTTTCATTCTGAAGACAACCGCAACACCTACGCCAGCCGTGAAGCCGATAGCGGCTGGGCTGCAGCTATCAAGGCTATCGTCAACCCGGTAAACAAGCGGGTAGCCGACATTGGCTGCGGGGGCGGGATCTATTCGGTTGCCTGGCACCGCCTAAGCGCCGAGCGCGTCACCGGTGTGGATTTCTCGGCACAGATGCTGGAGGCAGCACGCAGTAATACAGAAGGCCTGGAGGGAGTCGCGTTCCAGGCCGGCGAAGCGACGGCAACCGGCCTGCCAGACGCCTGCGTAGATATCGTTTTCGAACGGGCACTGATTCACCACCTGCCCACCTATGACGCTTGCTTCGCCGAGGCCTTCAGGGTTCTGCGAGACAACGGCCACGTACTGATTCAAGACCGCACCCCTGAAGATGTAACGCTCGCCGGCTCACCTGAGCATATTCGCGGCTACTTCTTCGAACGCTTCCCTCGTTTACTGGAAGTCGAACTGGCTCGCCGGCCGAGGCACGACGAGGTGGTGCGGGCGCTGACCGCAGCGGGCTTTACCCATATCCGTTCGATGCAACTCTGGGAAACACGCAAAACATACACCCACATCGAGGCCCTGCAACAAGACCTGGCACAGCGCACCGGGCGCTCCATTCTGCACGAGTTGAACGACGCGGAGCTGGCAGACCTGATCGGGTTTATCAGCACGCAAGTGGGTGATGCCTTGCCGATAGAAGAGCAAGACAGGTGGACGCTCTGGTACGCCACCAAAGCCTGAGTTTGATCCCGGTCAACGCGTAGGCGACGGGCAGGCATAGGCTGAGGTCTGGCAACCTGACCCAGGACCCTCACCATGGCCAAGAAATTTCCCAAGAACCCAAGCCACCCCGAGCGTATCTGCTGGGGGTGTGATGTGTACTGCCCGGCCAAGGCGCTCGCCTGCGGCAATGGCGCAGACAGGACCATGCACCCGGTGGAGCTGTTCGGGGAGGACTGGGACAGTTGGGACGCGGCGAAGGGGGAAGAAAATGAGGCTGCCGGGCAGCCGATTCGCGGGTGAACCCGCTCCCACAGGGGCTATGGGAGCGGGCTGCCGGGGTTAGAAGTTGGTGCTAACGGTCAGTGACAGGCTGCGCGGGTCGCCATAAATGGCACCGGCGTAGAAACCGTAGCGGGTGTAGTAATGCTTGTCGAACAGGTTGTTCGCGTTCAGCGTGACGCTGGTGTCATCGGTAACCTGGTACTTGGCCATGGCATTCCAGATGGCGTAACCCGACCAGTTCACGTCGGTGGCGCCGGTGCTTACGCCGTTGGCGGGCTGGCCGGCCGGGGTGGAGATGGCGCGGATGTTGGTTTGCGCGGTTACGCCGGCACCTACGGTCAGGCGGTCGAGCGGGCCGCTGAGGTGGTAGGTGGTGGAAGCCTTGAACAGGTGCGACGGGTCGCTGCGGCCGTCGCTGTCCACGCGGCGGAAGTGCAGGTAGGTGTAGCCGGCATACACGTTCCAGTCCGGGGTGAGCGCGCCGGCGATTTCCAGGTCGATGCCGTCGGTTTCCTGGCCAGAGCCGGCCTTGTAAGCGTCGTTGCCGGTTGGCGTTGGCACGCCGCCATCGAGCACGGCCTTGTTTTCCTGCTTGTTGCGGAAGTACGCCGCCGAGGCGTTCAGGCGGCCGTCGAACCACTCACCCTTGATACCCGTCTCGTAGCTTTGCCCACGGATCGGCTCCACCTTGGCGCCGCTGCTGGTTTCCTGGGTTTGCGGGGTGAAGACGTCGGTGTAGCTGGCGTACAGCGAGTAGTTTTCGTTCAGGTCGTATACCGCGCCCAGGTAGGGGGTGACGATGCCGCTTTCTTCCTGGCTGGTGCGGGCGCCGTTGACGCTGCGGGTAATGGCCGAATAGTCGGTGGTGCGCACCCCGGCGATGACCGACAGCGGGTCGGTGATGCTCAGGCGGGTGGCGGCGTACAGCCCCTGCAGGCGGGTTGTGGTTTTGGTGTGTCGGCCGGTTTGCGAGGCGAGCATGTCGTAGTCGGCGTTCACGCCGTTACGCCAGTCGCTGATCGGCAGGCCGTTGTTGGCGCGGAACAGGCAGCCGACCACCGGGGCGCCGATCCGGCCGTTGCCGACCATGTTGCAGCTGTACTCGGGCGACCAGGCCACGGTGCGGCTGTCGTTGTAGCCCACCATGGCCTGGTGGGTGCGGCCAAACAGCTGGAACGGGCCAGAGAGGTCGATCTGCGCCGACTGCTGGGTGGTATCGCTGGAGCTGTGCAGGCCGTTCAGCACTGCGCCGCTGCCGTCCTGGTCCCAGTAGCCGCCAAAGCGGCCGCGCCCAGCGGAGTTCACTTTGCCCAGGCCCCGGTGGTTAAGGGCATCTGTGGTGCTCTGGGCAACTTTCAGATCCAGCGCCCAGTCGTTGTCGAAGCGGTGTGCCAGCGAGCCGAACGCGGTGCGGGTGGTGTATTCGCCAAAGCTCCAGCTGGGTACCAGGTTGTTGCTGCGCGGCAGGTCGGTTTTGCTGCCGTCGCGGTACCAGATAGGGATGTTCGCGCCCCAGCCGCCACCCACCACCTTGTTGTACTCGTACTGGTAGCCGGCACCCAATGTGGTGGCGTCGTCCAGGTCGAACTCGAAATTGGCCAGGGCGGCGCGGGAGCGCTCGGACTGGTTGTCGCGGAACGAGTTGGCGTCCTGCTGAGTCATCACAAAGCGTGAACGCAGGCGGCCGTCCTCCGACAGCGGCAGGTTCAGGTCGGCGCCCAGGCGGCGTTTGTCCCAGCTGCCGTAGGTGGCGTAGGCGCTGCCGCCAAAGGTTTTGGTGGGTGCCTTGCGGATCAGGTTGACCGTGGCCGAGGGGTCGCCGGTGCCGCCCAGCAGGCCGTTGGCGCCGCGCACGATGTCGATGCGCTCGTACAGGTCCATGTTCAGGGCGTTGCCGCTGCCGCTGAAGTCGGAAGCGCCGGGCGTTTGCAGGCCGTCGATTTTCCAGTTGGTGATGGCGTAGCCACGGGCGCGGTATTCGGTGCGGCCACCCACTTCAAGCTTGCTGGCGGTAACGCCGGGCGTGGTTTCCAGCGCCTGCTCGATGCTGTGGATGGCGCGATCATCCATTTGCTGGCGGGTGATGGTGGTGACCGACTGCGGGGTCTGCCGCGGGGTCAAGTCCAGGCCGGTGGAGCTGCGGGTGCTCTCGACGGTGTAACCCAACTGGCCCGCTTCATCGCCGGGCAGCATGGCGCTGTCTTCGATGTTGGTGGCGTCCAGCACCAGTGGGGCACTGTCGGCGGCCATGGCGCTGCCACTGATGGCCAGGGCGACCAGCAATGCGACAGGGGTAATGCGGGTGCCGGCGCAGGTGAATGAGGTAAAGGTTTTCGGTGTGCTCAAGGGATTCATTTGGGAAGGCTTCGTATTTGCAGATGATTTTTTGTTAGGATTCTAGGGATCGGCCCTCCGGGCTCTACACCCGACATGTATGGGGTTGTAATTGAACGTAATGAGCGCCGCTGGCCCTCACCTGAAAGGTGTCCTGCACATGAGCACAACCCTGCTGGTTGTCGACGATGACGACGAGATTCGCGAACTTCTCTGCGACTACCTCAAGGACGCTGGCTACACCGTACTGGCCGCGGCCGATGGCAAGCAGATGCGCGAACAGCTGGCCCGCCAGCCGGTGGCACTGGTGGTGCTGGACCTGATGCTGCCCGGCGAAGACGGTTTAAGCCTGTGCCGCCAGTTGCAAGCCACCCCGGGTCTGGCAGTGATCATGCTGTCGGCCAAGGGCAGCGCGCTGGACCGCATCATCGGCCTGGAGGTGGGTGCCGACGATTACCTGGCCAAACCTTTTGAACCCCGTGAACTGATCGCCCGCATCAAGGCAGTGCTGCGCAGGCCGCACCGGCTGCACACCGCCGTGCAGGCACCCGCCCAGGTGGAGGCCCATGCCTTTGCGGGCTTTCGCCTGGAGCACGTGAAACGCCTGCTCACCCGCCCCGATGGCGAAACCCTCACCCTGCCCCGCTCCGATTACCGCGTGCTGCGTGAGTTGCTGGAAGCCAACAACCGTGTGGTGTCGCGCGACCAGCTCACCCGCAGTGCCTTCAGCCGCGACCACCTGCCCGACGACCGCTCGGTGGACATGTGCGTCAGCCGCCTGCGCCAGCATCTGCGCCATGCACCGGGGGGCGTTGCGCAGATACTCACCATCCGCAACGAAGGCTACCTGCTGAGCATTGCCAGCCCCCAGGCAGATGCCTGAGATGCGCTGGGCCCGTCGGCTGTGGCCGCGTACGCTGTTCGGCCAGCTGCTGCTGATCATGGTGGGCGGCACGCTGGCCATTCAGTTGATGTCCAGCAGCATCTGGTTCGACGTGCGCTTCGCCCAGGTGCTAGAAGCCCCGGTGCGCCTGATCGCCGCCCGCAGCGCCCCCTTGATCGCCCAGGCGCAGTGCCATGCCGGTGCCGTGAAGGTGCCCGCCCACTATCAACTGCGCTGCGCAGAACAGCTGCCGCCGCTGGAAGCGGACGAACGACGCGGGCGCAAGCGCGTGGAACTGCTGCTGCACCAGGCCCTGAAATACGAGCTGGGGCGCGAGCCGAACGTGCGCCTGATGAAGGTGCAACTGACCGACGAACTCGGGCGGCCCATCGTCTGGCGCAGCCTGTTCGGGCTGCGTACCGCCCAGGCGCATATCCAGTTTGCAGTGCCGCTGGCCGATGGGCACTGGCTGACCATCGACGGCCAGGAACTGCAGGGCTGGAGCGGCGAGTCGGCCTGGTTGCTGATCAGCGACTATTTGCTACGGGTGTATGCGCTGCGCATCGTCGCCGTGCTGCTGGTGTGCCTGATTGCCGTACGCCTGTGCCTGCGCCCGCTGCGCCGCCTGGCCGATGCGGCGCGGGGGCTGGGTGGCAACCTGGAGCAACCACCGCTGGCACTGGACGGGCCCGAAGAAGTGCGCCAGGCGGCGCAGGCCTTCAACGCCATGCAGCAGCGCCTGATCGCCATGGTCAACGACAAGGCGTACTTTCTGGCCGCCGTGTCCCACGACCTGCGCACCCCGCTGACGCGCATGCGCCTGCGCCTGGAGCGCATGCCCGACGACGAACACCGCCAGCGGCTGCGGCAGAACATCGCCCAGATGGACGACATGATCGGCCAGGTACTGGACTACCTGCGGGCGGGTGAACAGCTGAACCTGCAACACGTGGACATCGACCGGCTGGTTGCACGCCAGTGCGCAGAGCTGGCCACCGTTGAGGAGCCACTCCCGGTGCACGGCCAGGTAGGCAGTGTGAAGGTGGATGCCTTGCTGCTGCAGCGTTGCCTGCAGAACCTGCTGGTGAATGCACTGCGTTACGCCAATGGCGTAAGCGTCACGCTGGAGCGTATGGGATCACAGGTGGTGATTCACGTGGATGACCGGGGGCCGGGTATTGCACCTGAACTGCTGGCGACCATCACCGAGCCGTTCGTGCGGGGTGAAGGCTCACGCAACCAAGGGTCTGGCGGGTACGGGTTGGGGATGAGCATTGCCCAGCGCATTGCGAACAGCCATGGGGGCGAGCTGACGGTGGTAAACCGCGAGGGGAGCGGGCTGCGGGTGAGTATCGGGTTGCCGGCCTGACGGCGGGCAACCATGGCTGCGGAAGGCGCCCCCAATGGTATGGGGGTAGCCTTTGGTTCAGCAGCGGATCAGAAGATGCTGATCGGGTACTCGACGAACACGCGCACTTCATTGCCGTCGTCGTTGTAACCGTTCTGGCGCACGGCGTCGTTGGTACGCACGAACGAGCTGCGCAGCTTGATCGACAGGTCCTTGGCCGGGCCTTCCTGCACCACGTAACGGACCTGGTTGAAGATCTCGCGCTCCTTGCCCTCGCCGTAGCCCTGCGGGTTGGCGACGGTGCGGGTGTTGATGTTGTCACCCACCACGTAGGCCAGCTTGTAGGTCAGGCCCGGGATGCCGTAGGCGCTGAAGTCCAGGCCGTAGCCCAGCTGCCACGAACGCTCGTCTTCGGCGTTGAAGTCCGACCAGTAGGAGTTGGCCAGGAAGATGGTGGAACCACCGTCACCCACGCCGCCCTTGTTCTGGTACCAGCCGTAGTTGTAGCCGGTGCTGCCAGTGCTGCGCTGGTGGGCGATGGTGAACGAGTGGGCGCCATAGGCGTAGGTGGCGGCCAGGCTCCAGATGGTGTTGGAGTCGCCGTTAAGGCCGGCTGCCTGCACGTACTTGTTGTCGATGTTCGACTTGTAGCCGTTGAAGTCCAGGGTCAGGGACTGGTCATTGGCGATGGCATGAACGTAGTTCAGGCCCAGGTAGTGCTTCTTCATCACGTCTTCGTTGTCGGCGGTGTACAGCGACGCGGTGAAGTTGTCGGTGAACTTGTAGCTGCCGCCGAACACGTTGATCGACTTCAGGCCGCCGCCGTCACGGCGCTCGGCGCTCTTGCGGGCTTCCTGGGTGAAGCGACCGGCGTTCAGCTCCAGGCCTTCGATTTCCTTGGAAGTGATCAAGGTGCCGGTGAAGCTTTCTGGCAGCAGGCGCGCGTCGTCGTACTGCAGCACGGGCAGGGCTGGCATCTGGTCACCGTACTTGAGCACGGTGTTGGAGATGCGGAATTTAACGGCGGCACCGGCGCGGGTCAGGTTGTGCGGCGAGCTGGCGTTGCCATCGGCGTTGGTGGTGTCGCGTGGCTTGAAGAAGTCCACGCCACCGCCACCGTTGTGGCCTTTGCCGCCATCCAGGCGCAAGGCGTACAGGCCAAATGCGTCCACGCCGACACCCACGGTGCCCTGGGTGAAGCCGGAGGAGAAGTTACCGATGAAAGCCTGGCCCCATTCGATCTGGTCGTCGGTGCCGTGCTTCTTGTCGCGGTTGATGTAGGCGTTGCGCAGAAGGACGTTGGCGTGGCTGTCCTCGATGAAGCCCTTGCTGGCGGCCTGGTCATTGGCCTGTGCCTGGGTCGCGGCGATCATCGCCAGGGCGACCAGGCTGATCCTGGTATTCAACATGTTGTTTTCCTTATTTCTAGATCAAGAACGCTCTGCAATATGGCGCCAGGAACCAACGCCCCTTCGTAGGTTCGACGCTATGCGGGTCCAGCCTGGGAGCCATGCCGGTAAGTACACGGCGGCTTGAGGCAACAGCACGGCCAATGGGATTGGCCAGCAGGCGTTGGCCGAATCCTAGCGGTGGGTGAGCGCGAATGTCAAAAAAACGTGAAATGCAGGTCGATATAACCAAAAAGCAGGTGTGGAACGAGGCATTTTTCTACGCGTTTGGGCTATAGGCAGTGATTCCATCTCAAGCGGGATTATCCAACCTGACCATTAGGACAATTCTCCGTGAGCCGGTGAGACGGATGAATTAGTTACAAAGTGATACATATGTAACGGGAACTCTTTACAAATAGCCAGGCAATAGCAAATGGTAGGCATTACCATTCGCACCTCCATTAATGCCTGGTCTGGATACGCTCCATGCTTGCCCCCAAACGTCTATCTCCCCTCTCGCTTTCCCTTTCGTTGCTGTTCACTGCAGGCTTTGCCAGCGCTGCGACCACCACCCTGCCTGAGCTGTCGGTGACCGCCGATAGCGAGCGCGAAAAAGACAACCCCCGCGTGAAGGAAGTGAGCACGGCCACCCGTACCGCTACGCCCGTGCGCTATGTGCCCCAGGCGATCGATACGGTGAAGGCGGCGCAGGTGCTGGATTACGGCAGCAATACCTTGGGCAAGGCACTGGAAGGCATCCCCAACGTGAGCAGCGGCGCCGATACGCGCTTCGACAGCGTGCGCATTCGCGGTTTCGAGGCCAGCAACGACTTCTACCTCGATGGCATCCGCGATGACAGCCAGTACATCCGCGACCTGCACAATATCGAACGGGTCGAGGTGCTGAAGGGGCCGGCAGCGGTGCTGTACGGGCGCGGCAGCCAGGGCGGCATCGTCAACCGGGTGAGCAAGGCACCGGAGGCTGGCCGGCGCTCCACCGTCGAGGCGCAGGCCGGCAGCGAAGACCTGCGCAGCCTCTATGCAGACTTGAGCGCCGACCCCAGCGACACCGTGAGCCTGCGGTTGAACATGGGTAACCAGGACAACAACAGCTTCCGGGACGGCATCGATGGCAGCCGCCAGCTGTTCGCACCCTCGGTAAGCTGGCAGGTCACCCCCGACCTGAACTGGCTGGTGCAGTACGAATACAGCCGCTTCAACCGCACCCCCGACCGCGGCATCCCGGGTGTCAACGGCCGCCCGGCCGACGTGAGCCGCAGCACCACGTATGGCGATACCCACCGTGACTACATTGACGACCGCGCCCAGTCGCTGCGCTCGCGCCTCAACTACCAGCTGAACGAAACCTGGCAGCTGCGCCACACCCTGGGCCTGTTCAAGCTGGACAGCGAGTTCGACAACACCTACCCCACCGCCTACAACGCCACCACGGCAACGGTGACCCGCCAGCGCTGGCAGCAGGACCTGAATACCCGCAACCTGTTCAACAACCTGGAAGCCGAGGGTGACTTCGACACCTTGGGCCTGGAGCATAAATTGCTGCTGGGCCTGGAGTTCGGCAACCAGCGCCGCGACCCCACCCTGTACACCGCCGCAGCGGTATCTGCCGGCGGCAGGCCGGTGCCGGTGCTGCCCCTGAACAACCCGGATCGCAGCCGGCAGCACAACGGCCGCATGGTGGTGTCGAGCAACAACCACACCGTGGTCGATAGCCGGGGGGTGTACCTGCAGGACCAGGTTCGCCTCAATGACCAGTGGCAGGTGTTGGCCGGTGTGCGCTTCGACCAGTTCGAAGTGGAGACCACCAACAAGGTGCGCAACCTGGCTGAGAAGCAGGACAGCCGCACCACCAGCCCGCGCCTGGGCGTGGTGTACACGCCGTGGCGCGATCACTCGTTCTATGCCTCGTGGAGCAAGACGTTTGCACCTGTGGGTGGCGGGCTGATCGGCATTACCCCAGGCGCGGCGGGCAACACCAACGATACCGGCCCGGAGCTGACCCGGCAGAAAGAGATCGGAGTAAAAAGCGACTGGTTCGATCAGCGCCTGACCACCACCCTGGCGGTGTATGAACTGGAGCTGTACAACCGCCGCACCCGTGACCCGATCAACCCGGAAATCACCCTGCTCAGCGGGCTGCAGCGTTCACGGGGCATTGAGCTGACTGCCACGGGGAATGTGATCGGTAACTGGTACGTACGCGGGGGTGTCGGCCTGCAGGACGCCACGGTGGTCAAGGACAACAACGGCCTGGAAGGCAACCGCATCAATGATGTGGCCAAGCGCAACGCCAGCCTGTTCGTCACCTGGAAGCCGGAGCTGGGCTGGTATGCCGAAACCGGCCTAACGCTGGTGGGTGAGCGTTATGCAGACAACCAGAACACCACGGTATTGCCGGGGTACGGCCGCTGGGATGCATTGGCGGGGTATCGCACCCATGACTGGGACGTGCGCGCTGCGTTGAGCAACATTGCCGACAAGACCTACTACAGTTCGGCGACCAGTGCTGCGCAGATTCAGGTGGGTGACCCGCGTAGCTTGGTGGTGACAGGGAGTTACAGTTTCTGAAGGGCCCGCTATAGCTGCGCGGTTGATCCGCGAAAAACCCCACCCCATAGCCCTGCATTCAGGGCATATGGGGTGGAGTGGCGCATGCCCGCAAAGGCTGACGATCAGTGCCACACCGCCATCAACGCCTGCATCTCTGCATCGCTGATCAGCCCCTGGGGGTAGCGCCCGGCAAGTAGACGTCGTGGGTCGGTCGTCCTGACCCTGTTGCTTCCATGGTGTTTCAACCACCTCGCCCACACCTTCAGCGCTGAGTGATCCACTGCCATTGGGCGCAAAGCCGACTCACTTGCTGCATTCATGTCTACACGTACTCCTGGCCCGTGAGCAGCTAACTTACGTAGGTATTGTTACAAACGGATAACCCAACCCAGCCGGGCTATCTGCTTGATAAACAATACAAAACGTATGCCAGCCACCGCGCCGGGCGTCGGGCGGTGCAGAACCCTAGCGGTGCAGAGGCGCAGGCTGCTGCTGCGTCAGGCAATGAATGTTGCCCCCGCCCAGCAGCAATTCACGGCCCGGGATCATCACCACTTCGTGGTCCGGGAAGATCTTCGCCAGAATGGCCTTGGCCTCGGCATCTGCCGGGTCATCGAAACTCGGTGCAATAATGCCGCCGTTGACGATCAGGAAGTTCACGTACGAGCCCGCCAAGCGTACCGAAGGGTCGCGCTCCTGGCTGCCAGCCACCTGGTCGACGCCTGCGCATTCTTCAGCGGTGGCATACAGCGGCCCCGGGATCGGCATCTTGTGCACGATGAATTCACGGCCCTTGGCATCGCGGGTGTTTTGCAGCACCTGCAGCGCGGCATGGCAACGTGCATAGTTGGGGTCGTTGGAATCATCGGTCCAGGCCAGTAACACTTCGCCCGGCCGCACGTAACAGCAGAAATTGTCGACGTGGCCATCCGTTTCGTCGTTGTACAGGCCATCCGGCAGCCACACCACGGTGTCCACAGCCAGGTTGTCGCGCAGCACCGCTTCGATCTGCTCGCGGTTCAGGTGCGGGTTGCGGTTACGGTTGAGCAGGCACTCTTCGGTGGTAATCACGGTGCCTTCACCGTCCACGTGAATAGACCCACCCTCCAGCACGAACCCTTCGGTGCGGTAGCGCTGGCAGCGCTCCATTTCAAGCACCTTGGTGGCCAGCTCTTCGTCACGGTTCCACGGCGCATACAGGCCGCCATCGAAGCCGCCCCAGGCATTGAAGCCCCAGTCCACGCCCCGCACTTCGCCCTGGTCGTTGATAACGAAGGTTGGGCCGGTATCACGCACCCAGGCGTCATCGCTGCTCATTTCCACGACCCGGATGTTCGGCTGGTCCAGCTGGCGACGGGCGTTTTCGTACTGGCCGGCAGACACGGCAACGGTGACGGGTTCGAAGCGGGCGATGGCCTTGGCCAAGGTCACATGGGCTGCCTGGACAGGCTTGCCGCCCAGACGCCAGTTGTCGGGGCGCTCTGGCCAAACCATCCATACCTGGGTTTGCGGGGCCCATTCGGCGGGCATGTGGAAACCATCGGCACGGGGCGTGGAATTGAGGGTTTTCATCGTTGACCTCTGTCAATGGCCCTGACCGAACGAGGCGGGCGTTGGGGAATTTATAACCGATATATATCTATAATTAAAGCGGGAAATAGATCATTACATTGCCTTAACGAACGCTATAACCGATAAGAATCGGTAAACGCTGTGCTGTCCAAGCCATCACATCTAGCACAAGGCTCCCCCAGGCATCCACCCAAGATTGTTTCATGAGAAAAAAGCACGCACGCCAGCTAGGGTCATTACTGAACAGCAGCCAGGGCGCCCCCGATGAACATCATTCCCACTGCAATCCCCGAGGTACTGATCATCGAGCCCAAGGTATTCGGTGACAGCCGCGGCTTTTTTTTCGAATCGTTCAACGCGCGCGAGTTTGCCCGCCACACTGGCACGAACGTCGAGTTCGTTCAGGACAACCATTCCCGCTCGGTGGCCGGGGTGCTGCGCGGCCTGCATTACCAGGTGCAGAACACCCAGGGTAAGCTGGTGCGCGTGGTGCAGGGGGAGATCCGTGACGTAGCCGTTGATGTGCGCAAGCACTCCCCTACCTTCGGCCGCTGGGTGGCCGTGCACCTTTCTGCCGAAAACCATCGCCAGCTCTGGATACCTGCAGGGTTCGCCCATGGGTTTGCGGTGATGAGCGAGTCGGTGGAGTTCCTTTACAAGACCACCGACTACTACAACCCCGGCGCCGACCGCTGCATCCGCTGGGACGACCCCACCCTGGCCATCGACTGGGGCTTGAAGCAACCACCGGTGCTTTCCGAAAAGGACAAGCTGGGGGTGTCGCTGACCGAGGCGGAACTGCTGCCTTAAGTAGCGCATAATTGCGTCAGACTTATCTGGCGCACTTACCCGATGATTGCAAAGCCCACGCCCCCTCGTCGTCCCCGCTGGCGCAGCCTGGCCCTGCTGGCCCTGTGCCTGGTGCCACTGCTGTGGCCCCTGCATCACCTGGCCGAGCGGTATTACCAGCAGGAGCTGGCATCGCAAAACCGCCAGACCCTGGACCTGTACGTGGCCAACTTGCTGGGCACCCTGCACCGCTACGAAACCCTGCCGCAGATACTCGGCGACCTGCCCGCACTGCGCGGCGTGCTGGCCGACCCGTTCCGCCTGGAGGCCGTCACCAATGCCAACCGGCTGCTGAAGAACATCGTGCAGCAGACCGGCGCCGAAGTGATGTACCTGATGGACGTGAGCGGCAACACCCTGGCGGCGTCGAACTGGGACAAGCAAGACAGCTTCGTCGGCCGCAACTTCGCCTTCCGCCCGTATTTCAACGAAGCCATGGCCGGGCACCTGGGGCGCTTCTTCGGCCAGGGCACCACCTCGGCCAAACGCGGCTACTTCTTTGCCGCCGCCGTGCGCGATGGCGAGCGCATTGTTGGGGTGCTGGTGGTGAAAGTGGACCTGGACCACACCGAAACCCTGTGGGGCCGTACCCCCGAGCAACTGCTGCTGACCGACCACAACGGCGTGGTCATTCTCACCTCGCGCCCCGACTGGCGGTTCCGTGCCACCCGGCCGCTGACCGAAGCGGAACGCCAGGCCATCATCGCCATCCAGCCCTACCCCACCCAGGCGCCACAGCCGTTGGTGATCAACCCTGACGCGTGGATCACCCAGACCCGCGACATCACGCAAACCGGCTGGCAGGTCAGCATCCTTGCCCCACGCATCCTGGTGGACCGCTCGGTGCAAACGGTTACCGCCATCGGCGCTGGCGCCCTGCTGGTAGTGATGCTGCTGACCGGCCTGGTGATGCAGCGCCGCCGCCACTACATCGACCGTATCGACATCGAGGCGCACGGGCGCCAGCAGCTGGAAAAGCGCGTAGCCGAGCGTACCGCCGACCTGGAAGGCCTCAACACGCGGCTGAAAAGTGCGGTGCTGGAGCGCGAGAATGCCCAGCAGGAGGCGGTGCGTGCGCAGGATGAACTGGTGCAGGCCGGCAAGCTGTCGGTGCTGGGCACCATGTCGGCCAGCATCAGCCACGAGCTGAACCAGCCCCTGGCGGCCATCCGCAGCTACGCCGAAAACGCCGAGATCTTGCTGGACCACCAACGCATCGAGGATGCCCGTGGCAACCTCAAGCTGATCGGCGAACTGACCGGGCGCATGGCCTCGATCATCGCCCACCTGCGCGCTTTCGCCCGGCGCGACCGGCATGCGCCGGAAAGCGTGGCCCTGCAGCCGGCGCTGGATGACGCCCTGGCCCTGCTGGCCAAGCGCCGCCGGGCCATGGCGGTGGAACTGGTCCGCGACCTGCCAGAAGCCACCCTGTGGGTGCAGGCCGGCGAAACCCGCCTGCGCCAGGTGCTCAGCAACCTGCTGGCCAATGCCCTGGATGCCCTGACCGAAAAAGCCAACCCGCGCCGGTTGTGGATAAGTGCCGAACAGCACGATGACTGCGTCTACCTGTACATTCGCGACAACGGCCCGGGGTTCAGCCGCCAGGCCCTGGAGCACGCCAAGGAGCCGTTCTTCACCACCAAGACACGCACCCAGGGCCTGGGCCTGGGCCTAGCCATCTGCGAAAGCCTGATGCGCGCCCTGGGTGGGGAACTGCTGCTGGCCAACCACCCTGAAGGCGGCGCACTGCTCACTTTGGAAATGCGTGTAGCCCCACCTGGCGCGACCTTGCCCAATTCGGAGGATTCCTCGGCATGAGCCCCGAGACACAGATCGACAGCCACGCTCAGGTGATCCTGGTCGATGATGACCCGCACCTGCGCCAGGCCCTGAGCCAGACCCTCGACCTGGCCGGGCTGAAGGTGGTGACCCTGGCCGAGGCCCAGGGCCTGGCCGAGCGTATCGAGGCCGACTGGCCGGGCGTGGTGGTCAGCGACATCCGCATGCCCGGTATCGATGGCCTGCAACTGCTTGAGCAATTGCGCGGCCTGGACAGCGAGCTGCCGGTGCTGCTGATCACCGGCCACGGTGATGTGCCGCTGGCGGTGCAGGCCATGCGCGCCGGTGCCTACGATTTTCTGGAAAAACCCTTTGCCAGCGATGCCCTGCTGGACAGCGTGCGCCGTGCCCTGGCGCTGCGCCGCCTGGTGCTGGACAACCGCAGCCTGCGCCTGGCCCTGAGCGATCGCCAGCAACTGGCCACCCGGCTGGTGGGCCAGTCCCCCTCCATGCTGCGCCTGCGCGAGCAGATCGCAGCGCTGGCCGCCACCCGCGCAGACGTACTAATCCTGGGCGAAACCGGGGCTGGCAAGGAGGTGGTAGCCCGCGCACTTCACGACCTTTCCAGCCGCCGGGACGGCCCGTTCGTGGCCATCAACGCCGGCGCACTGGCGGAGTCGGTGGTGGAGAGCGAGCTGTTTGGCCACGAGCCCGGTGCCTTCACCGGCGCGCAGAAGCGCCGTATCGGCAAGTTCGAATTCGCCAATGGCGGCACGCTGTTCCTCGACGAAATCGAGAGCATGAGCCTGGATGTGCAGGTGAAACTGCTGCGCATGCTGCAGGAACGGGTGGTAGAGCGCGTGGGCGGCAACCAGCTTATCCCGCTGGATATCCGCATTATCGCCGCCACCAAGGAAGACCTGCGCCAGGCTGCCGACCAAGGCCGCTTCCGCGCCGACCTGTATTACCGCCTGAATGTGGCACCGCTGCGCATTCCGCCACTGCGCGAGCGGGGCGACGACATTCTGTTGCTGTTCCAGCACTACGCCGACGCCGCCACCCAGCGCCACGGCCTGGGCCCACACGCCCTGCAACCTGCGCAGCGCGCCTTGCTGCTACGCCATGACTGGCCGGGCAACGTGCGCGAACTGCAGAATGCTGCCGAGCGCTTTGCCCTTGGCCTGGAATTGGCTTTGGACGGCCAGGCCGCGCCTTCGGCCGCTGCTGCACCCAGCGTGGTCACGGGTAACCTGAGTGAACAGGTGGAGCACTTCGAGCGCTCGCTGATCACTGCCGAGCTGGCCAAGCCCCACAGCTCGATGCGCAGCCTGGCCGAAGCCTTGGGCATCCCGCGCAAAACCCTGCACGACAAGCTGCGCAAGCATGGCCTGCATTTCGAAGGCGGCAGCGGTGGCCATGACGACCATGAGGAAACCCGTTGATGAGTAACGAGAGCCAGTACCTGCAGGCGGTGCTGCACCGCGATATTCCGCTGACGCAGGAAATGGGCCTGGAGGTGGTGGGCTGGCAGCAGCAGGTGCTGCAGCTGCAATTGCCGCTGGCGGCCAACGTCAACCACAAGAGCACCATGTTCGGTGGCAGCCTTTATTGCGCAGCGGTGTTGGCGGGTTGGGGGTGGCTGCACCTGCGTTTGCGTGAGCTGGGTATCGATGACGGGCATATCGTCATTCAGGAAGGCCAGATCAGCTACCCGCTACCGGTAACTGGCGCGGCGGTAGCGCGTTGTGTGGCACCGGATGAAAAAGCCTGGGAACGGTTTCTAGCGCTCTACCAGCGCCGCGGCAGAGCGCGCCTGACGCTGGAAACGACCGTCAGCAACGTGGGGAGTGATGAGGCCGCAGTACTTTTCAGCGGCCAGTACGTGCTGCACCGTTAGAGGCCAGGGCGTAAACATAATAAGGTCCAGCCCCCCTCATACTGTGGGAGCGGGTTCACCCGCGAAGCAGGCAGCGCGGTGTATGGCACCGGCTTCGCCGGTGTTCGCGGCTGAAGCCGCTCCCACAAGATAGATGCCAGCGTTCAAAATGTTGGCAGAGAGTTAACTCCACAGGCTTTTTAATCAACTATCCGTACTGCGCTACCGCGCGGGCAGTGACTCAATAAGCAAACCACATTCCCTGTGGGAGCGGGTTTACCCGCGAAGCAGGCAGCGCGGTGTGTGGCACCGGCTTCGCCGGTGTTCGCGGCCGAAGCCGCTCACCCAAGGTGGATTGCGCCAGCATTCAGACTTTGTGGAAGACAGTTGTTCCAACAGGTCCCTGCTAAATACAGGCCTGTGACGGAGGGGTTAGATCAACCGAAGGAAGTCTTCGCGCCAAACTGCTTTGGCCGGCAACGCGACGAAGTGCGGATTCAGCAGCGACTCCCGCGCCGGGTAGCGGAACGGCAGGCCATCCACCCCAAGCACCTCGCCACCGGCACCCTCCACCACACCCTGCGCCGCTGCAGTGTCCCACTGCGACGTCGGCGCCAGGCGCGGGTAACAGTCGGCGCTGCCCTCGGCCAGCAGGCAGAACTTCAGCGAACTGCCCACATTGGCCAGCTCAAGCGCGCCCACCGTGGCCCCCAGCCCGGCCAGCAGCGCTTCCTGCTGCGGGCTGGAGTGCCGTCGGCTGGCCACCACTGTAAACCGCTCACCCTCAGGCGGGGCCGTGCGCACCTGGATCGGCGCAGCCGCCTGCCCCGGCTCGGCACGCCAGGCGCCCAAGGCGCGACCACCAAAATAGCAGCGGCCACTGGTGGGCATCGACACCACGCCAAACACCACCTCGCCCTGTTCGACCAAGGCGATGTTGACGGTAAATTCTTCACTGCCGGCAATGAATTCCTTGGTGCCATCCAAAGGGTCCACCAGCCACCAGCGGCTCCAGCCCTGGCGTTCGGCCAGGGCAATGTCGCAGTCTTCTTCGGACAGCACCGCAATAGCCGGCGCCAGCGCCAGCAGGCCATCGGCAATCACCCGATGCGCCGCCAGGTCGGCGGCGGTAACCGGTGAGTCGTCTGCCTTGTTGGTCACCTCAACGCCCGCGCGCCAGAACGGCAGAATGGCTTCGCCCGCCACCCGTGCCAGCTTCACCACCTCATGCATCAGTTGCAGGTCGTTCATAGCGACAGCAGCCCCCGCTGGATGAGCAGGTCGCGCGCCAGGTACAACGCGGCCAGCGCGCGCCCTTCGCTGAACTGCGGGTGCATGGCCAGGGCCGCAAGTTCGCGCAGGTTGACCTTGTCCACCCCCATCGGCTCCGGCTCGTCGCCCTCCAGGCGCTCTTCGTACAGGTCGGTGGCCAGCACCACCTGGATCTTCTGGCTCATGTAGCCCGGCGACAGTGACAGTTCGGTCAGGTGCTCCAACTGGCGGGCACCGTAACCGGCCTCTTCCTTGAGCTCACGGTCGGCGGCTGCCAGCACGTCTTCACCCGGCTCGATCAGGCCCTTGGGCAGCGACAGCTCATACTCATCGGTACCGCCGCAGTACTCCTCGACCAGCACGGCGTGCTCGGCATCCAGCATGGCCACGATCATCACCGCACCATAACCATTGCCACGGCCCACCAGGCGCTCGTAGGTACGCTCGTTGCCGTTGCTGAAGCGCAGCTGCACGGCTTCGACGCGAAACAGGCGGCTGCTGGCGACGATTTCGCGGCTGAGTACGGTGGGTTTCTGGCGCATGGGGCGGCTCCTTGGCGTGAACGGGTTACTATACCGTGGCTTGCCGACTGAACGAGAGTTTCCCATGCCTGTTCTTCCCTGGTCCGCCATCGACACCGTCCTGCTGGACATGGATGGCACCCTGCTCGACCTGCACTACGACAACCGCTTCTGGCTGGACCACCTGCCCCAGCGCTACGCCGAGCTGCACGGGGTAAGCCGGGCCATGGCGCAGATGGAGCTGGAGCCGCTGTTCGAGCGCAATGCCGGCACGCTGAACTGGTATTGCCTGGACTTCTGGAGCCGCGAGCTGCGGTTGCCGATCCGCGAGCTGAAGCAGGAAATCGCCCACCTGATTGCCCTGCGCCCCGACGCCGACACCTTCCTGGCAGCCATCCGCCAGGCGGGCAAGCGGGTGGTGATGATCACCAACGCGCACCGGGATTCGCTGTCGCTGAAGCTGGAGCGGGTGGAGCTGGCGCCGTATTTTGAACGGCTGATCAGCTCCCACGATTACGGTTTCCCGAAAGAGAACCCGCAGTTCTGGGATGCGTTGCAGGCGGATATTGGCTTCGAGCCAGGGCGTAGCCTGTTTATCGATGACACCCTGCCGATTCTGCGCAGCGCAAGGGAGTTTGGTGTCGCCCACCTGCTGGCGGTGCGTCAACCCGACAGCCAGGCACAACCGCGGGATACGGCGGAGTTCGACGCGGTGGAAGACTACCGGGAATTGTTGGCTGGCCTTTGAGGCCTATTCGCGGGTGAACCCGCTCCCACAGGTTGGACTGCCCCACAAAAGTTGGACAGTTTCAGCTAGCAGCCTTGAGGCCAT
>NZ_JACVVH010000059.1:0-27213 GCF_016647865.1 Pseudomonas sp. S60
CCGACCCTCTGCTTGTAAGGCAGATGCTCTCCCGGCTGAGCTAATCACCCTCGCGATGTTGCGTGTTGCGTTTGCTTCGCTCAGTCCGCGAAATTTACGCAGGTGATGAAGCTAAGTCAATAGCCCCATTGGTTTTTTTCTCAAGAATGAAAGCTGCCAACCCCACTAGGCGTAAATCATCTTGCGGGTCATGCCGCCGTCAACCACGAACTCCTGCCCGGTGACGAACGCCGCCTGGCGTGACAGCAGCCAGGCCACCAGCGCGGCCACATCCTCGACCGCCCCTACCCTGCCGGACGGGTGTTGGGCGTGGTCTGCCTCGGTGAGTGGCTCGGCGCGGCGCTGGGAGGGATCGCGGGCGTCAATCCAGCCGGGGCTTACCGCATTGACGCGTATTTCCGGGCCCAGGCTGATAGCCAGGGCATGGGTAAGCGCAACCAGGCCGCCTTTGCTTGCGGCGTAAGCCTCGGTGTCGGGCTCGGACTGCCTGGCCCTGGTCGACGCCAGGTTGACGATTGCCCCATTGTGCGCGCGCAGGTACGGCGCACAGTGCTTGGCCAACAGCATGGCGCCGCTCAGGTTCACCGCCAGTACCCGGTTCCATTGGGCCAGGCTGAGGCTTTCCAGGGTCTGGTTGTGCGGGTTGGCAATAGCCGCGTTGCACACCAGCGCATCCAGACGGCCAAATTGCCCCAGGACCTGGGACACCCCGGCGCTCACCTGAGCTTCGTCTGCCACATCCATCGTGATGAACCAGGCGTTGTCCCCCAGTGCCTTGGCCACCTTGGCGCCCCGTGGCCGGTCCAGGTCGCTGAGCACCACCTGCCAACCTTCGCAGATCAACCAGGCGGCAATACCCAGGCCGATGCCGCGAGCGGCACCGGTAACCAGGGCAACACGGCCATTATGGCCGGGGGGAGCACCGCTGATTTCCATTACAACACCGCCAGCCCACGCGCCAGGTCAGCCTGCAGGTCGGCCACGTCTTCCAAGCCCACCGCAACCCGGATCAGGCTGTCGCGGATGCCCGCCGCCTCACGCTCCTGCGGCGTCAAACGCCCGTGGGAGGTGGTAGCCGGGTGGGCGATGGTGGTTTTGCTATCGCCCAGGTTGGTGGTGATAGAAACCACCCGAGTGGCATCGATGAAGCGCCAGGCACCTTCCTTGCCACCCTTGACCTCGAAACTGACCACCGCACCGAAGCCGCTCATCTGGCGTTTGGCCAGTTCATGTTGCGGGTGGCTGGGCAGGCCAGCGTAGTGCACCTTCTCGATGCCGTCCTGCTGCTCCAGCCACTCGGCCAAGGCCTGAGCGCTTTCACAGTGCGCGCGCATGCGCAGGCGCAAGGTCTCCAACCCCTTGGTGAAGATCCAGGCGTTGAACGGGCTCAGTGTCGGGCCTGCAGTGCGCAGGAAACCTACCACTTCCTTCATCTGTTCGGCACGGCCGGCCACCGCCCCGCCCATGCAACGGCCCTGGCCATCGATGAATTTGGTGGCCGAATGGAACACGATGTCGGCACCTAGCTTCAATGGCTGCTGCAATGCCGGTGTACTGAAGCAGTTGTCCACCACCAGCATGGCGCCTTTGGCGTGGGCGATCTCACTGAGGGCAGCGATGTCGACCAGTTCAGCCAAGGGGTTTGAAGGGGACTCAACGATCAACAGCTTGGTATTGGCCTTGATGGCCGCGTCCCAACCGGAAAGGTCCACCAGTGGCACGTAGTCCACCTGCAAGCCAAAGCGTTTGAAGTACTTCTCGAACAGGCTGATGGTGGAGCCGAATACGCTTTGCGACACCAGCACGTGATCACCGGCGCTGCACAGCGACATCACCACGGCCAGGATAGAGGCCATGCCGGTAGAAGTTGCCACGGCCTGCTCGGCGCCCTCCATGGCCGCTAGCCGTTCCTCGAAGGCACGCACCGACGGGTTGGTATAGCGCGAATAGACATTGCCCGGCGTCTCGCCAGCGAACCGTGCGGCAGCGTCGGCCGCCGTGCGGAACACGTAGCTGGAGGTGAGGAACAGCGCTTCGCTGTGCTCAGCCTCCGGTGAACGGTTTTGACCGGCGCGCACCGCCAGGGTGTCGAAACCGACACCCTCCAGATCGCTGTCCAGTCGCCCGGCATCCCATTGATCGGTCATGCCATCGCTCCCTGAAATCAGTTGTTGTAGAGGTCGATGATTGCGCTGACAGCCTGGGTCTTGACCTTGGCCAGGTCGTTACGGGCCTGCTCGATGCGGTCAAGGTAGGCTTCGTCGATATCGCCGGTGACATACTCACCGTTGAACACCGCGCAATCGAAATGCTCGATCTTGATCTTGCCGCCACCGACCGAATCGATCAGGTCCGGAAGGTCCTGATAGATCAGCCAATCGGCGCCGATCAACTCGGCCACCTGCTCGGTGGTACGGTTGTGGGCAATCAGTTCGTGAGCGCTCGGCATGTCGATGCCGTAGACGTTGGGGTAGCGAACAGCAGGCGCTGCAGAGCAGAAGTACACATTCTTGGCACCGGCTTCGCGCGCCATCTGGATGATCTGCTTGCAGGTAGTACCGCGTACGATCGAGTCATCGACCAGCATGACGTTCTTGCCGCGGAATTCTAGCTCGATGGCGTTGAGTTTCTGGCGTACCGATTTCTTGCGCGCCGCCTGGCCGGGCATGATGAAGGTACGGCCGATGTAACGGTTCTTGACGAAGCCTTCACGGAACTTCACGCCCAGGTGCTTGGCCAGCTCCAGGGCGGCAGTGCGGCTGGTGTCAGGGATCGGGATGACCACGTCGATGTCATGTTCAGGGCGCTCGCGCTGGATTTTTTCCGCGAGTTTTTCACCCATGCGCAGGCGCGCCTTGTACACCGATACACCGTCCATGATGGAATCCGGGCGGGCCAGGTACACGTGCTCGAAGATGCAAGGCTGCAGCTTTGGCGCCTCGGCGCACTGCTTGGTGTACAGGCGGCCATCTTCGGTGATGTAAACCGCTTCACCCGGTGCCAGGTCGCGAATGAGGGTAAAGCCAAGCACGTCCAGGGCCACGCTTTCGGAGGCGATCATGTACTCGACGCCTTCGTCGGTGTGGCGCTGGCCGAACACCACCGGGCGAATGCCGTTAGGGTCGCGGAAGCCGACGATGCCGTAACCGGTGATCATGGCCACCACGGCATAACCACCCACGCAGCGGCTGTGCACATGGGACACGGCCGCGAACACGTCTTCTTCGGTAGGCTGCAGCTTGCCACGCACTGCGAGCTCATGGGCGAACACGTTGAGCAGCACTTCCGAATCGGAATTGGTGTTGACGTGGCGCAGGTCGGACTCGTAAATCTCCTTGGCCAACTGCTCGACGTTGGTGAGGTTGCCGTTGTGGGCCAGGGTGATGCCGTACGGCGAGTTGACGTAGAACGGCTGGGCTTCGGCCGAAGTCGAGCTGCCCGCAGTGGGGTAGCGCACGTGGCCGATGCCGATGGTGCCCACCAGGCGCTGCATGTGGCGCTGCTGGAACACATCGCGCACCAGGCCATTATCCTTGCGCAGGAACAACCGGCCGTCATGGCTGGTCACGATACCGGCAGCGTCCTGGCCGCGGTGCTGGAGGACCGTAAGCGCGTCATACAGCGCCTGATTGACGTTCGACTTACCGACGATACCGACGATGCCACACATGCGACGCAACCCCTACTTTGACGAAACTTGAGTGAAAAGCCCTCAAGGCCTGGCTGGCCCGAGCAGCTGTTCCTTGAACGGAAGGTCAGCGGGTGTGCTGACCCCGGCACTGGACATCCACTGGCTGGTGAAACCCAGAATCAGGTTTTTCGACCAGTCAGCGACCAGCAAAAACTGTGGTATCAGGCGTGACTCCTGCCACCAGGTGTCTTGTTGCACCGGGCCCAGGCTCAGCAGCCCGATGGCCACCACTACCAGCAAAGCCCCACGGGCAGCGCCGAAGGCCATGCCCAGAAAACGGTCCGTACCCGACAGCCCGGTAACACGAATCAGCTCGCCGACCAGGAAATTGAGCATTGCCCCGACCAGCAGGGTAGCCACGAAAAGTATGCCGCAGCCGGCGATGACGCGCATCGACGGCGTCTGGATATAGCTTTCAAGATACACCGCCAGCGATCCGCCGAACATCCAGGCGACCGCACCGGCAACGATCCATATGAGCAGGGACAGGGCTTCCTTGACAAAGCCGCGCTTGAGACTGATCAGTGTGGAGACGGCGATGATCGCAATGATCGCCCAATCAACCAGGGTAAATGCCACGGCGCTGCCTGCAGACGTTTGAGGCGGCGCATTTTACCAGAGCGGCGAGCCGGGGTTAAGCGGAATGTCGGACGATTCCGCCCACCTCGGCAGGAGGGAGCGCAGCTCGTGATGGGCCGCAAAGCGGCCCTAACCGCACAGCTTGAAGCAAATCAACCACGCTCAGGCTGGAACCGCACCACAATGCCCTTGAGGCTGTTCTGACGGTTTATGACGTCGCGGGTACGCTCGGCCTCGGCACGCTCGATCAACGGGCCAACGAACACACGGTTCAGCCCACCCGCTGCGCGGATATAGGCGTTATACCCCTGGCTGCGCAAGGTCTGCTGAAGCTTCTCCGCCCCTGCGCGGTTGGACAGGCTCGCCAACTGGATGGACCAACTGACCGGCAACCCGTTCACGTCGATCTTGGAGGGCGCAGCCCCTGGCACCGGTTTGGAAGCCGTGGCGGCTGGCGCTGCCGAAGCGGGCGCCTTGGGCTCAGGCTTTGCAGTGGCAGGCACTGAAGCTTGCGCCGGTGCCTGCACAGAAGGCGTGATGGGCTGACGCGGCGCACTGGCAGGCGCCGTGGACTCATCGACCACCACGGGTGCCTGCTGCGCCTCCTCCGGAACGGGCTGGGGCTCTGGCACCGATACAGGGTCGACCTTTACCTCTGGCTGCGACGGCATGGCCGGCGCCTGTGGAGCCTCCACATGGACCTGGCGCAACTCGTCTTCGCGGGAAAACAGCATCGGTAAAAAAATCACTGCCAGCGCCACCAGCACCAGCGCCCCGATCATGCGCTGCTTCATTCCTTTATCCAGCACTGCCATCTATTCCACCCTCCTGGGCGCGTTGCTCCAGCCATTCCAACGCCTGGGCAACACAGAAAAACGAACCGAACAGCAGTACCTGATCACCTGCCTGGGCCTCTGCGCACTGCCCCTCAAGGGCAGCGTCGACACTGGCATAGGACTGCACGGCTGCGCCGAGGTTCGTCAATGCCGCAGCCAACTCTGCAGCTGGCCTGCTACGCGGGGTAGCGAGCGGGGCAACCGCCCAGCCGTCTACCAGCCCGTGCAGAGGCGCCACAACGCCCTCCAGGTCCTTGTCGGCAAGCAGCCCGAACACCGCCAGGCGGCGCCCGGCCAGGGGCCGGGCTGCCAGGCGACGGGCGAGGTACTGGGCGGCATGCGGGTTATGCCCGACATCCAGCAGCAACTCCACCTGCCTACCCTGCCAACTGAATGTGCGACGGTCGAGCCGCCCGGTAATGCGTGTATCGAGCAGCGCCTGGCGGATCATCGCGCCATCCCAAGGCAGACCTGTCAGCAGGTAGGCCTGCAAGGCAAGCGCCGCGTTCTCCATGGGCAAGTCGAGCAGCGGCAAGCCATCCAATGCTACCTGTGCACCCTCAGCAGTGGTGCCGCGCCAGCGCCAGCCATCCTCTGCGCAGTCCAGGTCGAAGTCCCGACCGCGCAGCAGCAGCGGCGCGCCCAACTCGGCGGCCTTGTCCAGCAACGGCTGTGGGGGATCGAGATCACCACACACGGCCGGCTTACCAGCGCGGAAGATGCCGGCCTTTTCAAAGGCCACCAACTCGCGGGTATCCCCCAGGTAATCAACATGGTCAACGCCGATACTGGTCACCAGCGCAAGGTCTGCATCCACCACGTTGACCGTATCCAGGCGCCCGCCCAGGCCGACTTCGAGCACCACGGCATCCAGCTGCGACTGGTGGAACAACCAGAACGCGGCCAGGGTGCCCATTTCAAAGTAAGTCAGGGAGGTGTCGCCCCGCGCCGCCTCCACAGCCGCGAACGCTTCACACAACTGCGCGTCGCTGGCTTCACGGGCGTCGATGACGACCCGCTCGTTGTAACGGAGCAGGTGCGGCGAACTGTATACCCCTACCTTCAGCCCCTGGGCACGCAGCAGCGATGCGACAAAGGCGCAGGTTGACCCCTTGCCGTTGGTGCCGGTTACCGTCACCACCCGGGGTGCCAGCTTGCCCAGCGCCAAGCGGGCAAAGACCGCCTGCGAGCGTTCCAGGCCCATGTCGATGGCCGACGGGTGCAACTGCTCGAGATAGGCGAGCCATTCGCCCAGGGATCGTTGTTTCATCACGCGACAGCAGCCGCCTCAAGCGCTTGTTCAGGGGTGGCCTGGCCGGTCATCTGCGCCAGCAGACGGGCGAGGCGTGGGCGCAGGTCGCCGCGGGAGATGATCAAGTCGATTGCACCATGCTCCAGCAGGAACTCGCTGCGCTGGAAGCCTTCTGGCAGTTTCTCGCGCACGGTCTGCTCGATCACACGAGGGCCGGCGAAGCCGATCAGCGCTTTTGGCTCGCCAACAATGACATCACCCAGCATCGCCAGGCTGGCCGACACACCGCCATACACCGGGTCCGTCAGCACCGAGATGAACGGGATGCCTTCTTCGCGAAGACGGGCCAGTACCGCCGAAGTCTTGGCCATCTGCATCAGCGAGATAAGTGCCTCCTGCATGCGGGCACCGCCCGATGCCGAGAAGCAGACCATCGGGCAGCGGTGCTCCAGGGCATAGTTGGCTGCCCGCACGAAACGCTCGCCTACTACAGCGCCCATTGAACCGCCCATGAACGAGAATTCGAAGGCGCTGACCACGATCGGCATGCCCATCAGGGTGCCGCTCATGGAAATCAGTGCGTCTTTTTCACCGGTCTGCTTCTGGGCCCCGGTCAGGCGGTCCTTGTACTTCTTGCCGTCACGGAATTTAAGGCGGTCAACCGGCTCCAGATCGGCGCCCAGTTCGGCGCGGCCTTCGGCGTCGAGGAAAATATCAATGCGTGCACGGGCGCCAATGCGCATGTGGTGGTTGCACTTGGGGCAGACGTCGAGGGTTTTTTCCAGCTCCGGACGATACAGCACGGCCTCACAGGCCGGGCACTTGTGCCACAGGCCTTCAGGCACCGAGCTCTTCTTCACCTCGGAACGCATGATCGAAGGGATCAGTTTGTCGACTAACCAGTTGCTCATGCTTTCTTTCTCCAGTATCGGCGGGCGGGGGCCAGCGTTGCCGGCCTGCCCTGCCCTTTGAACTCAAATGCTTGTTTGAAACGCTGGGGCAGCGGCCGTCGGGTATTACCCATGGCACTGCACCGTTGAAAAGTCGATTGACCGCCCTCTATCGGGCGGCCGCCCCGCAGGGCCGCGATAGCTATGGACGATGGCGCGCGGCCAGCCGTCACATCCGCTCAAGCCTGTTTCACCGCGCGCACGAACGCCTCGATCTTTGCAGCGTCCTTGATACCCTTGGCCTGCTCTACCCCGCCACTGACGTCGACGGCGTAAGGGCGCACCTGAGCAATGGCCTGCCCCACGTTTTCCGGGGACAGCCCACCTGCCAGGATGATCGGCTTGTTGAGCCCGGCAGGCACCAGGGACCAGTCGAACGCCTCGCCCGTGCCGCCCGGAATACCTGGTACATAGGTGTCCAGCAAGATGCCCTGGGCAGCAGCATAATGCTGACAGGCCGCCTGCAGATCGTCGCCCGGGCGCACCCGCAATGCCTTGATCCATGGACGGTTGTGGTCAGCACAGTCCTGCGGGCTTTCGTCGCCGTGGAACTGTAGCAGGTCCAAAGGTACCACTTCGAGGATCTCGCTCAGCTCGCAGCGCGATGCATTGACGAACAGCCCAACCGTGGTCACAAACGGCGGCAGCTCGGCGATGATCGCCCGGGCCTGGCGTACGTCTACAGCGCGCGGGCTCTTGGCATAGAACACGAAGCCGATGGCATCGGCACCGGCTTCAGCTGCCGCCAGCGCGTCTTCGATGCGGGTGATACCGCAGATCTTGCTGCGAACGATGCTCATGGACAGCGACCCTGTTAACACGGTGAAAGGCCGAATGTTAGCAAATGCCCTGGCGTGCGTCAGTCTGCCAATGCCTCATAGCCTGTGAGAAAGTGTGGGCCGATGTAACGCTGCGGCAGGGCGAACTCATCGGGGTACTCCACCTGCACCAGGTAGAGCCCGAACGGGTGGGCTGTGACGCCACCATGGCGGCGGTCACACCCCTCCAGCACCTCACGTGCCCATTCCACCGGGCGCTCACCGGCGCCAATGGCCATGAGCACACCCGCGATATTGCGCACCATGTGATGCAAAAACGCCGTAGCGCGCACGTCCAGCACGATCATCTGCCCGTGACGGGTAACCCGCAGGTGATAGATGTGCTTGATCGGCGACTTGGCCTGGCACTGGCTGGCACGAAACGCACTGAAGTCGTGCGTGCCCAGCAAGCTCTGCGCGGCTTCGGCCATGCGCTGCACATCCAGTGGCCGGTGGTTCCAGGTGACCTCCTCGGCCAGGTGCGCCGGGCGGATGGGGTCGTTGTAGATCACGTAGCGATAACGCCGGGCGCAGGCCTTGAACCGGGCGTGGAAATCGGCCGGCATGGGCCTGGACCAGACCACACTGATGTCGTGGGGCAAGTTGAAATTGGTACCCATGGTCCAGGCACGCTCGTCACGCACCGCACGGGTGTCGAAGTGCACCACTTGACCACAGCCGTGTACCCCTGCATCGGTACGGCCGGCGCACACAACCGAAATCGCTTCGTTGGCAACTTTCGACAAGGCTTTTTCAAGCGCTTGCTGGACACTTGGCACGCCACTGGCCTGACGCTGCCAACCGCGATAGCGGGCACCTTTGTATTCCACGCCAAGGGCAATACGGGCGTAGCCTTCGGCCGCCGATTCTGCGGCAGCGGTGTCGATGATGTCCAAGAAACTGAAACCTGTAGAAAGACTAAATAGCGACGATTATAACGACAACGGCAGCCCGGGAGGGCTGCCGTTACGGGGAAAACTGGCCGGGCGGTGCCGCCCCGACCAACCCGGCGCGCTGTCAAACCAGGCGCGACAGCATGTCTTCGGCCTCTTCACGCTGGCGCTGGTCACCATCCTTTACCACCTCATCAAGGATGTCGCGCGCGCCCTGGTGATCACCCATGTCGATATAGGCGCGAGCCAGGTCAAGCTTGGTCGCCACCTCGTCGGCCCCCGAGAAGAAGTCGAAGTCCAGGTCATCCACGGGCTCGGGCTCTGGATTGGCCGCAGCATCCTCAGCGGTGAAATGGGGCTCCAGAGAGGGTGACTCCAGGCTTTGCGACAGCTTGTCCAGCTCTGCGTTGACGTCATCGAGCTCCGACGCGAAGCTGTTCGCCGCGGGCGAATCATCGTCCTGCAGCGACAATGACAGGTCGAAGTCTGAAGGCAGGTCGAACTCGGACACCGGGTCAAACGCGGGTGCATTGTCGAACGCCTCCAGCTCGGCCGCCACGTCGACCGGCGTATCGCCTGGGCCGGCTGGCGCGCCAGGCGCATCGATATCCAGGTCGAAATCGGGCAGGTCCGCCGCAGGTTGCGCAGCAGCCTCGGCCTTGGCCTGGGCCAGCATCGCTTCGAAGTCATCGTCTGCGCCGGCCTGCTGCTCGTCCAGGCTCAAGTCGAAACTGCTGTCCAAAGCCTCGGATTCCGACGCCTCGAGGGTGGGTACTTCGTCGGGAGCCTGTGGTTGAGCCACGGGCGCTTCTGCCGGTGCCGGCTGCTCATCCAGAAGCCCCTGCACATACTGCTCGTCCATCTTGGCGGCCAATGCGGCGGCGCCCAGGCCAGCGGCGGCCAGTGCGATCATCGTGGGATAGCGCTCTTTGAGCCTGGCCACCTCTGCCGTATTCGTGGCATTGGCCGGCAGCTTGTGCTCCTGTTCCACGAATGCGCTCTGGTCACCCTGGCGGGCATACACTTCCATCAGCTTCAAGCGCAGGTCGTCACGCCCAGGGGCGGCGGCAATGGCAGGCTCCAGCAGCTCCGTAGCGCGGTTGAGACGGCCTTCTGCCAGGCATTCTTCGACCTGCACCAGGACAGCGGCGTATGGATCGGCCACCGGCTCCGGTGCCACCGCTTTTTCCGCCGCGGTGGCAGCCGCTGCGGAGGCAGCCACCACAGCCGGGGACAGGGTCACGGTTGGCGGTGAGACCTCGACACCCTCAAGGCTGCCAACATCGGGGGCAAAGCCCGCAATCTGCTCTTCCTCCAGCGCCCGCGCCATGCGCAGGTGCTTTTCGGCCTCCTGCTGCGCCTTGCGCCGACGTGCCAGCAGCCACAACAGAAGCGCCAACACCAAGAGCGTAGAGCCGGCGATCAGCCATAGCAGCCAACGGTTACCAAGGACCTGCTCCAATGCATCAGGAGCCGCTGGCGCGTCAGCCTGAGCGGCCTGGGGCGCCGTATCGGCTGCGGCAGGGGCCGGCTCGATCACCGGCTGAACTGCAACAGGTGGCTGGGTTACAGCAGCGGTACTCGCGGCGTCGGCGACAGGCTGCACGGGTGCAGCAGCGTCAACTGCGGGCTGGGCCGGCGCGGCAGCATCGGGCGCGGGGGTGGCTGCCCCTTGAGCCTCAAGCCTGGCCAACTGGTCGTTCTTCAATTCGATGAGACGCTGCAGTTTGTCCAGCTGGCTCTGCAGGTCCGTCATGCGGCTGTGCAGCTCTTCGTTGTCACGACGGCTGGTGTCCAGGCTCTCCTGAGCCACGGCCAGTTTGTCGTTCAACGCCTTGGCCTGACCCGCGCCGGCCTGGCCGCCCGGGCTGACCAGGCGCAGGTTGTCGCCCTGGGCAATCGCCGCAGGCGCGGCGCCGGCGGTACCACGGCGGGTCGCGTCCAGCTGGCGGGCACGGGGACCCAGCCGGCGCCCCTCACGCCAGGCTGCATATTGTTCGGCAACCTCGCGGTTGGCCTCGCCCTGGGGAATGCTCTGAACCTGCTGCGAGTCCGGCAGGCGCAGCACCTGCCCCACCTTGAGCTGGTTGATGTTGTTGCCGATGAACGCGTCCGGGTTAAGCGCCTGGATCGCAATCATGGTCTGCTGAATAGAGCCGCCCTGTGCATTGCGTGCGGCAATCTGCCAGAGGGTATCGCGGCGCTGAGTGGTGTAACTGCCGGCCGCCGTGACCGCGGGCGCTACATTGCCGGGCGCCGCCTGCCCACCCTGCGCCTTGGCCTGGTCGAGCATCACGCTGTAATCACGCAGCAGGCGGCCTTGGGGCCACATCACCTGCACCAGAAACTTCACCACCGGGCCGGGCATGGGCTGGCTGGATGTCACCCGCAGCACGCTTTTGCCGTTTGGGTTGATCACCGGGGTAAAGGTGAGGTCTTGCAGCCCGCTGGCAAAAGGCACGCCAGCCTTGGTGAAATCCTCGGCGGGCGCCAGGCTGGGCGCCACTTCGGCAGCGGTGAGGTCGCGCACATCGAGCAGTTCGATCTCGGCATCGAGCGGCTGGTTCTGCGCCGACTTGAGGGTCAGTTCCCCCAGGCCCAAGGCATTCGCCATGCCAGACGACAGCGCCGATGCTGCAGCCATGGCCAGAACCAGTTTGCGAATTCGAAGCATGAACTCTTCCCTTGTATGGATCGTCCCGAAACGTGCAGGCGAAGCTGAACAGACGTGCTCGCCAGTATCTTTTACAGCCTGTCTTTAATCAACAATTGCGCTATTTGCACCGCGTTGAGCGCGGCGCCCTTGCGCACATTGTCGGTGGTCAACCACAGGTTGAGTTGCTGCGCATCATCAATACCCTGGCGTACACGTCCAACATAGACCACGTCCTGGCCCACTGCGTCCCCAACCGGGGTCGGATAATCATCACGCTCCACCAGTTCGACGCTATCCGCCACGTTCAGCGCCTGGTTGACCGCGTCAAGATCGACCGCACCACGGCTCTGCACTGCCACATTGAAGCTATCGCCGAAAAACACCGGTACTTGAATACAGGTAACCGAGAGTTGCAGGTCGGGAAGGCCAAGCACAGCCCGCAGCTCCTGCACCAGGCGGCGCTCAACAGCAGTATGGCCCTGGTCATCCGGGGTGCCGACCTGAGGCAGCAAGTTGAACGCCACCTGCCTGTCGAAGAACCGTGGCTCCAGAGGGCGAGCGTTCAGCAACTCGGCTGTTTGCCGCGCCAGCTCGCTGACCGCCTCGCGGCCTTGGGCAGATACCGCCAGGGACGCGACCACCTGGACACGCTCGATGTCCAGCAGGTGCCGAAGCGGCGCCAGCGTGGTCGCAACGGCGACCGCCGCCGAACAAGGGCTGGTGATGAGCGCCGGAGTACTGACCCCCGCCAACTGCTCGGCATTGGCCTCTGGCACAACCGGCAGCGCGCCGACCAGCGCGCCAGATAAATCGATTACCGTACAGCCCGCTTGCACCGCCTTGTGGGCAAATGCCTGGCTGACCGTGGCACCCGCCGCGAAGAACGCCAGCTTGACCTGGGCGAAATCGAAGCTGTCGACTTCACGCACCTTGAGCTTCTTGCCGGCAAACATCACGCTGCTGCCTGCCGACTCCATGCTCGCCAGCAGGTGCAGGGTGCGTACCGGGAAGTCCAGCTCTTCGAGGACCTGTACAAGCGTTTCACCGACGCTGCCGGTGGCGCCCACAACGGCGATATCCAGGGGTTGGCTCATGTTAGGTCCTCAATGATAAAGGGGCGGCACTTTACTGCGAATCAGTGGCGCAGCATACCCAAACCTCAATTCACCCCCAGCAAAGCCTGACACCTGACAGTTATGCCAGTACCCGGTTCTATACCTGCGCCTTAACGTGGTCACCAACAATGGCTTACGTCAGGGGTACCCCCAATGATTGCTTGCTCGATATCAAGGTTTGCGCGCTGCCTCACGATTGCAGGGGCAAGTCTACTTGCCTGGCCGGCTGCGGCGCAGGATAACCTGCAGCCGGCACCCACGGTGCGCAACGATTTGCAGGGGCCCCTGGCGGGGCAAGTAGATTTCGCACAGACACACGTAGTAGCGGCCACCCGCCGCGTTTTCGACCCACTGCTGGTCCCGGATAAAAGCGCGCTGGTCATGTTCAGGCCACACGCGTCTATAACCGATGTTGAACTGGTTATCGAGGCGGATGGCAAGCGAAGCACCGTCGTGATGAGCCGCCCTGAAGCGCTGCCCGAGGCGGCCACTTATGATCAAGAAAACACATTTTCCGGGAATATTATCGAAGGTAGCTATCCGCCATATCGAAGCGGGACATTTTCCTATCAGATCCCCTGGAACCTCTTCAGGCCCTCAACAAAACTCAGCTTTCAACAAGCTGGCCGGTCCGACATGAACGGCACATTGCCGGCCTCAAAGTTTGTGTTCATGACGCCACAAAGCAATGGGTTTGCCTTGATGAATATCAAAGGCTGCATCTTCAAAGACCCGTCCAGTTGCAAAACCACACTCGACCAGTTCGACGGCGAACTGCAGCCGCTCACTGCCCGTATCGCCGCTCGCGAAATGCTCTCTGAACTGCCCACCCAGCGGCTCTACCTGGGTACCGGCATGGCCTATTGGCCCAACATCATTGCCATCGGCCCCGACGGCAAGCCCCACGTATACAATCAGAGCAACGGCATGCAGTGGGCTGAATTTGGCGACAGAACGCTGCCTGCCAAAGTAGGCATGGGTAACTACTGGCGGGCGGCATCGAACCTGGGCGACAAAAAACCGGGGTTCCCGGTCGCAATTACCGGGCAACTGCTCGATGCGCCGGATGGCATGCCGGTGCTTCCCCCGGGCATAGCTGCAAGTTGCGGTGGCAACAGTTGCAACTACCCAGCCATCCCAGATGGTTACTGGCACGAAACGGGTCACGGCCTGGGGCTGCCGCATGATACCCCTGGTCGTTATGAAGACTGGGCTTATCGCGCCTACGACAACATCTTCCTGCCCAACACCCACCCGGATCCACAACGTTACAGCCTGCCCGTAGACTACTTGGGCAAACATTATTTCGGACATGTATTGGGCTCGCTTGCGGCCGCGCCCTGGCACCCAAGCACGGCATCCGCACCATTGATCGATGAGTTCGAGACCCTTGGCCAAGGCTCGAGACGATCAAGCTGGAAACGCTACATCGCCCCCTATACACACCAGCAGACCCTGGTGGTCCAGCGGCGTTTCGGCACCCTCCCTGATAATCTTGAGTACGCAGGGGTGGGCGACGACCACCGCCCGACGCAGGCAGCCAACGCGGCCAGTACAGCCGCAACCTCCGCGTTGGCTGCACGGGAAGAAGACAGCCTGGACAACGGCATTGCCCCTAGCGCCCAGCCCGCGCTGCTGACAACCCATGGCGCCGAGCCTGAACCTATCGAAACCGGCGTACCGGTACATACGCTTGTCACGACTTTCTCGAGCCCCGACCATAACCAGGATGGCATCAACCAGATCTACCCAGCCATCATCAGCAACTTCGGCAATGTCTTCAGCCCCGCCACAGGTAACACGGTGAGCGCCAACACCAAGGCTATCGACAGCTCGGCCCACCGGCTGGTGACCTACGGCGGTCGCTGCCTGGCGGCTCAAGGCACCCACCTTGTCCTGCAGGGTTGCGCCGATGACGGCAGTGCGCTTCAAGTAGAGCGCGTCGCCCCCGCCAATGCTGATGAAACCAAGCTTGCGCCTGTGCTGGTAATCCGCAATAGCAGCGGCCAGTGCCTGGACTATTCACTCACCTTTCGCACCTGTGACAGCTCGGACACTCAAGTGCGCTGGCGCGGCCGGGAGGACCTGACAGGAACCCCGCAAGCGTTGAAACTGCAGGAGGGCCAACGTGGCATGTTCATCACGGCCAAAGGCGCAGACGGCGTGGAATTGATGGCCAACAGCGATGCCAACATGCTCGATCACCTCCAGCCAGGTGAAGACCAAGCACCCCATAGCTACCGTATCGACATTCACTACAGCGACAACAAGACCGAATCGCACCCGCTGTACCATGGGCCGATGCGCAAGGATTCGCTCAGAACCGCTGTATTCAATGTCAGCTCTGGGCGCGAACCGGTCAAGGCGGTGCTCAAGGTGGACGACATTACCGTGCAGGAGCGAGCGCTGGAGCGCAACACACTACCGGGCGTCATCGCCATGGGTGCCGAACATGGGGAGCAGATACCCCAGGCTTGGCCACCTACTTGGTTGTATTCCGATGAAAAGAGTGCCTGCCTGGCAGCCACGGCTGACGGCCTCAAATACACGCCATGCGACGCACAGGCCGTTTGGCGCTTGCCCAAAAAGAATGCTTATCCAAAACAATTCGACAGCTTTGAACCCGTGTCGATTACCGGTCGATGCATCAATGTCGCATTGCGAACCGATGAATGCAGATTCCCCGCCAACGATACACTGTGGTGGACGCGAGAAGACCTTGACCACGGCCCCTCGGAAATTTACCTGCAGGAAAACAAAACCGGTCGTTTCATCACGCCGTCTGGCGGCAGTAACACCCCCACACTGGCCCCCCTGCAAGAAAATCAGAAGCTGAGAAAAATCCCCATTTCCAGGTTCGCCCTCTGCCAGCAAAACAAGTGCATGGCCACAGTCGGCAACAAGGTCGCCCTGGTAACGGGCTACCAGGGTGGGCCACTGAAAATGTGGTACCTGGTCAGCACATCCAGTACGCCATTCCCGTTCATGAAGTCCACCTTCCTGATGATGAACGCGGATGGCCAGTGCCTTAACGATCAGTTGCAGCTACAGCACTGTAGCGATTCGCAGACCCAAAAATTGTTATGGCGAGCAAACAGCCCATTACCCTGGAGCGCAAAAATGGCCATTCAACACGATGCCAACGGCCTGTTCCTGACCGCCGACCCTTCAGGCACGCTGTCGCTGCAGCAGCGCGACGAAAACACTGAGCCTGACTTCTCGTACAAGCTGCTCCCCTGATGACCGCAGCGCGTACTTGATGAAAAACGCCCCGCCTGGTAAGACCAGGCGGGGCGTTTTTTAAACGGCTGCGCGGCTCAGATCACCGCTCCAGCAGAATCCGCAACATGCGCCGCAATGGTTCTGCAGCCCCCCACAGCAGCTGGTCACCCACGGTGAAGGCACCCAGGTACTGGGAGCCCATGTTCAGCTTGCGCAAACGGCCAACCGGAATGTTCAGGGTGCCGGTGACGTTGGTCGGGGTCAGCTCCTGCATGCTGATCTCGCGCTGGTTGGGCACCAGCTTCACCCAGGGGTTGTGCTGGCTGATCATGCCTTCGATGTCGGCGATCGGCACGTCCTTGTTCAGCTTGATGGTCAGCGCCTGGCTGTGGCAGCGCATGGCACCGATACGCACGCAGATACCGTCGACCGGGATCGGGCTCTTGAACCGGCCCAGAATCTTGTTGGTCTCGGCCTGCGCCTTCCACTCTTCGCGGCTTTGGCCGTTAGGCAGTTCCTTGTCGATCCACGGGATCAGGCTGCCGGCCAGGGGCACACCAAAGTTTTCCGCCGGGTACGCGTCGCTGCGCATGGCCTCTGCCACCTTGCGATCGATGTCCAGGATGGCGCTGGCCGGGTTGGCGAGGTCATCGGCCACCGCGGCATGGGTAGCGCCCATCTGCTTGATCAGCTCACGCATGTTCTGCGCACCGGCACCCGAGGCTGCCTGGTAGGTCATGGCGCTCATCCACTCCACCAGGCCGGCTTCGAACAGCCCACCCAGGCCCATCAACATGAGGCTGACGGTGCAGTTGCCGCCAATGAAGTTCTTGGTGCCAGCGTCCAGCTGATGATCGATGTGCTTGCGGTTGACGGGGTCGAGCACGATCACCGCGTCATCCTGCATACGCAGGGAAGATGCAGCATCGATCCAATAACCCTGCCAGCCGGCTTCACGCAGCTTGGGGAAGACCTCGTTGGTGTAGTCGCCGCCCTGGCAGGTCAGGATCACGTCGAGGGTCTTGAGCTCTTCGATGGAGTACGCATCCTTGAGCGGAGCGGTCTCCTTGCCCACGTTGGGGCCTTGGCCACCAATGTTGGAGGTGGTGAAGAACACGGGCTCGATAAGGTCGAAATCCTGCTCCTCCAGCATCCGCTGCATGAGCACGGAACCAACCATGCCGCGCCAACCGATCAGACCTACACGTTTCATCGCAACTACACCTTTGCTAAAAGTGGGCCGCCATCGGGATTGGGGATGACGGGCCAGAGAGATTACAGATTCCGCAGCGCTGCGACTACTGCGTCGCCCATTTCCTGCGTACCTACCTTGCGGCACCCTTCGGAGAAGATATCACCGGTGCGCAGGCCCTGGTCCAGGACCAGGCTGACCGCCTTCTCGATGGCGTCGGCTGCAACTGCCTGGTCGAAGCTATAGCGCAGCATCATCGACACCGAGAGAATGGTTGCCAGCGGGTTGGCGATGCCCTGCCCGGCGATGTCCGGTGCCGAACCGTGGCATGGCTCGTACATGCCCTTGTTGTCGGCATCCAGCGAGGCCGAGGGCAGCATGCCGATAGAACCGGTGAGCATGGAAGCTTCATCCGACAGGATGTCGCCGAACATGTTGTCGGTGACCATCACGTCGAACTGCTTGGGCGCACGGACCAACTGCATGGCAGCGTTATCGACATACATGTGGCTCAATTCTACATCCGGGTAGCCCTTGGCCACGTCTTCGACCACTTCACGCCACAGCTGGCTGGAGGCCAGAACGTTAGCCTTGTCGACCGAGCACAGCTTCTTGCCACGTACACGGGCCATGTCGAAGCCGACACGGGCAATGCGACGGATTTCGCTCTCGCTGTAAGGCAGGGTGTCATATGCCTGGCGCTCACCGCCTTCCAGCTCGCGCTGACCACGCGGTGCGCCGAAATAAATGCCGCCGGTGAGCTCACGTACAATAAGAATGTCCAGGCCCGACACGATTTCCGGCTTCAGCGACGAGGCATCGGCCAGTTGCGGGTAGAGGATGGCCGGGCGCAGGTTGGCAAACAGCCCCAGCTGCGAGCGAATCTTCAGCAGGCCGCGCTCAGGACGGATATCACGCTCGATCTTGTCCCATTTCGGCCCGCCAACGGCCCCCAGCAACACGGCATCCGCCTTGCGAGCACGCTGCAGGGTTTCATCTGCCAGCGGTACACCGTGCTTGTCGATGGCTGCACCACCGATCACGTCATGGGCCAGGGTAAAGCCAAGCTGGAACCGGTCGTTGGCCAGCTCCAGCACCTTGACCGCCTCTGCCATGATTTCCGGGCCGATACCGTCACCTGGAAGAATCAGAATCTGCTTGCTCATGCTTTCCTCTATCCAATCTTGGGGCGCAGCCAGGCGGCTGCGCCGAACTGTTACTGCTGACCGGCAGCCAGCGAACCTGACATTAGCACTCAGGCGTCACGAAAAAGCCACGGCTGGGCAGCGCGATGCTTGCCTTCGAACGCCGCAATGGCATCGCTGTCCTGCAGGGTGAGGCCGATGTCATCCAGCCCGTTGAGCAGGCAGTGCTTGCGGAAGGCATCAATCTCGAAATGCAGCACCTTGCCGTCCGGGCGGGTCACTGCCTGTGCCTGCAGGTCGATGGTCAACTGGTAGCCTGGGTTGGCCTCGACCTGGCGGAACAGCTCGTCCACCTCCTCATCGCTGAGGATGATCGGCAACAAGCCGTTCTTGAAGCTGTTGTTGAAGAAGATATCGGCAAAGCTCGGCGCAATGATGCTGCGGAAGCCGTATTCGTCCAGCGCCCAGGGCGCGTGCTCACGGCTGGAGCCGCAGCCGAAGTTTTCCCGGGCCAACAACACGCTGGCGCCCTGGTAGCGGTCGTGGTTGAGGACGAACTCCTGGTTGACTGGGCGCTTGCTGTTGTCCTGGTAGGGCTGGCCCACATCCAGGTAACGCCATTCGTCGAACAGGTTGGGGCCAAAGCCCGTGCGCTTGATCGACTTCAAGAACTGCTTGGGGATGATCTGGTCGGTATCGACGTTGGCGCGGTCCAACGGGGCAACCAGGCCGATGTGCTGGGTAAAGGCTTTCATGCTGCGCTCCCTTGGATCAACTCGCGGACGTCGATGAAATGGCCCGTGACCGCCGCGGCGGCCGCCATGGCCGGGCTGACCAGGTGGGTGCGCCCGCCAGCGCCCTGACGGCCTTCGAAGTTACGGTTGGAGGTGGATGCACAGTGCTCGCCACTCTCCAGCCGGTCCGGGTTCATCGCCAGGCACATCGAGCAACCGGGCTCGCGCCATTCGAACCCAGCCTCGAGGAAGACCTTGTCCAGGCCCTCGCGCTCGGCCTGGGCCTTGACCAGCCCGGAACCCGGCACAACGATGGCCTGCTTGACCGTCGCTGCCACCTTGCGCCCCTTGGCGATTTGCGCAGCCGCCCGCAGGTCTTCGATACGCGAGTTGGTGCAGGAGCCGATGAACACGCGGTCCAGACGGATGTCGGTGATTGCCTGGTTGGCGGTGAGGCCCATGTACTTCAAGGCCCGCTCGATCGAGCCGCGCTTGATCAGGTCGCTTTCGGCCGCAGGGTCCGGCACGCGCTGGTCCACAGCCAGTACCATTTCAGGCGAGGTACCCCAGCTGACCTGCGGCTTGATCTGGCTGGCATCCAGCTCGACCACAGTATCGAACACAGCATCATCGTCGGAAACCAGGTCTTTCCAGGCCTCCACGGCACGGGTCCACTGCTCGCCCTTGGGCGCATACGGGCGGCCTTCGACGTAGGCGACGGTGGTGGCATCGGTGGCCACCAGGCCGACACGGGCACCTGCCTCGATGGACATGTTGCAGATGGTCATGCGGCCTTCCATCGACAATTCACGGATGGCGCTGCCGGCAAACTCCATGGCGTGGCCATTGCCACCGGCCGTGCCGATCTTGCCGATCACGGCCAGGACGATGTCCTTGGCGGTGACGCCGGCAGGCAACTGGCCTTCGACGCGCACCAGCATGTTCTTCATCTTCTTGGCGACCAGGCACTGGGTGGCGAGCACGTGCTCCACCTCGGAAGTGCCGATGCCGTGGGCCAAGGCACCGAAAGCGCCATGGGTGGAGGTATGCGAGTCACCGCAGACCACCGTCATGCCTGGCAAGGTGGCACCCTGCTCCGGGCTGATGACGTGGACGATGCCCTGGCGCTCGTCATTCATCTTGAATTCGACGATGCCATATTCGTCACAGTTCTCGTCGAGGGTTTGCACCTGCAGGCGCGACACCTGGTCGACGATGGCGTCGATCCCACCCTTGCGCTCCGGCGTGGTCGGCACGTTGTGGTCAGGGGTGGCGATGTTGGTATCGATGCGCCACGGCTTGCGCTGGGCCAGGCGCAGGCCTTCGAAGGCCTGAGGCGAGGTAACCTCGTGGATGATATGGCGGTCGATGTAGATCAAGGACGAGCCGTCATCACGGCGCTTGACCTCATGGGCTTCCCAGAGTTTGTCGTAGAGCGTTTTGCCAGCCATCAGACTGTTCCTCATCAGCGTCTTTCTATGCCAAAGACCCCTTGGCTTGTACGGTCGATGCTATGGGGTTAGATTGAATAACTCAAATTCATAATTTTTATCCTTTGGATAACCATAAGGAATCCAATCAGTGGACCTGGCCAACCTCAGCGCATTTATTGCCATTGCGGAAACGGGGAGTTTTTCCGGTGCCGGTGAGCGCCTGTTCCTCACCCAGCCCGCCATCAGCAAACGCATCGCCGGGCTGGAACAACAGTTGGATGTACGGCTGTTCGACCGCCTTGGCCGCGAGGTCACCTTGACCGAGGCCGGGCGCGCCTTGCTGCCCAGGGCCTACCAGATTCTGAGCGTGTTAGATGATACCCGACGCGCGCTGACCAACCTGTCAGGTGAAATCGGTGGTCGCCTGACTCTGGCCACCAGCCATCATATCGGCCTGCATCGGCTGCCCCCCCTGTTACGGGCTTTCACCCGACAACACCCTGCCGTAGCGCTGGATATTCAGTTCCTTGATTCGGAACAGGCCTACGATGAAATTCTCCATGGCCGCGCCGAAATTGCGGTCATCACCCTGGCGCCGGAACCCCACCACCTGATCAAGGCCGTACCCGTGTGGGAAGACGCACTGGATTTCGTCGCGGCCCCCGAACACCCCCTGGCCAGCAACCAGGCCGTCACCCTCGCCGATGTTGCCCGCCACCCGGCTGTGTTTCCGGGCGGCAATACCTTCACCCACCACATCGTCCAGCGCCTGTTCGAAAGCCAGGGCCTGACCCCCAACATCGCCATGAGCACCAACTACCTGGAAACGATCAAGATGATGGTTTCGATCGGCCTGGCATGGAGCGTTCTGCCGCGCACCATGCTGGACGAGCAGGTGGCACCCATCGCTCTGCCCGGCATTCAGCTGTCGCGCCAGCTAGGCTACATTTTGCACACGGAGCGTACCCTATCGAACGCGGCCAAGGCGTTCATGGCCCTGCTCGATAGCCACGCAGGGCCCGACTGAGGCGCCGGCAGCCCGGCATTACCCTCAAGGATGCGTCACAAGCCAAAGGTCTGGTAACCATGCCCAAATCAGCGAACCGTTTCATGCGCCTGCCGCGGATCCCTGCGGCTGACCCTGAGGAGTCGGAACAGGCCTGGCAGAACGCGCCGCAACTGCTGGCTGCGCTCAACGGGGCACGCCTGGGCGCTTGGCTGTGGGACATCGAGAGTGGCCGGGTGAGCTGGTCAAGAGGCACTCAAGCCCTGTTCGGCTTCGACCCATTGCGCGCGTTGCCCGACGACATCGACTACCTCGACCTGCTACCGGAGGAAGACCGCGCCCGCACGCGCCAGGCGTTTCAGGCTGTGTTCAATGGCGAACCGGTGGAACGCGCCATGCGGCACCGCATCCGCTGGCCGGATGGCAGCCTGCATTGGCTGGAGATCAATGGCAGCCTTACCCACGACCAGCACGGCCGGCCGCAGATGATCGGAGTGGTACGGGAAATCACCCGTCAGCGCGAGCGCGAAACGGCCCTGGTCAACTCGGAAAAGCGCCTGGCGACGCTGTTTCACCTCAGCCCCAATGCCATTTTGCTGACCCGTCGTCACGACGGCATGATCTTCGAGGTGAACCGGCATTTCGAAGACACGTTTGCCTGGCCAGGCAACCAGGTGGTCGGTAAAACCAGCCTGGAGCTGGGCCTGTGGGCTAACCCAGAGCAACGCCAGCAAATGCTGGAGGCCACCCGCCTGAGCAGTGGCCCGCTGATCATGGAAGTGCAGTTTCGCGCCAGCAACGGCAGGGTTCACGACGGTATTCTGTGTACCCAGGGCATCGAACTCGAAGGCACCACCTTCCTGCTCAGCACCTTCCTTGACACCACCGAGCGCAAGCGCGCCGAACTTGCGCTAAAGGACAGCCAGGAACGCCTGGACCTGGCGCTGGATTCTGCGCAGTTGGGCACGTGGGACTGGCATATCCCCAGCGGCATGCTCTATGGCTCGGCACGGGCAGCGCAGTTGCACGGTCTGCCCCCTACCCCTTTTCACGAATCCTTCGACGCTTTTTTCGAAGGGGTGCCCGAGCAGGAGCGCAGCTCCATGCGCCAAGCCTATCGCAGCCTGCGCGAAGGCCCTGCGGGCAATTACCAGATCACCTACCGGGTGCAATTGGACAACGGTATCTCACGCTATATCGAAAGCCGCGCCCGGCTGTATCGCGATGAGCAGGGCAACCCGCTGCGCATGGCCGGCACCCTGTTGGACATCACCGACCAAGTAGAGCGCGAACAGCGCCTGAGCGCTTCGGAAGAGAAGTTCGCCAGCCTGTTCCAGGTAAGCCCCGACCCTATCTGCGTGACCCGCCAGGACACCGGGCAATTTATCGAGATCAACCCCGCCTTCACTCACACCTTCGGTTGGGGCGCCGAGCAACTGATCGGCCGTACCGCAGAAGAAATCGGCTTGTGGGGTGAGTCCGTGCAGCGGGCGCAGCGCATCGAACGGGTTATCCGCGAACAAGCCTTGAGCAATGTAGCGGTGGTGGTCAACCACCGTCATGGCGAGGCGCTGACCTGCGTGATCTCAAGCCGCCTGATCACGGTAGACGACCAGCCCTGCAGCGTGACTACCTTACGGGATATCACCCAGCAGCAGCGGGCCGAAGCTGCGCTCAAGGCCAGCGAAGAGAAGTTCGCCAAGGCCTTTCATTCAAGCCCGGACGCAATCACGATCACCGAGTGCCAAAGCGGGCGTTACCTGGAAATCAACGACGGGTTCTGCCGGCTGACCGGCTACAGCGCCAGCGAAGTGGTCGGCCGTACTGTATTCGAGATCGGTATCTGGGCCGATGCCAACCAGCGCAGCTCATTGCTGGCCGAGCTGCGTGAACACGGACGGGTGCATCACCGGGAGATGCTCGGGCGCAACAAGTGCGGCGAATTGCTGACGGTAGAGGTGTCGGTTGAACCGATCATCCTCAACGAAGAAGAATGCCTGCTGATGACCGCCCGCGACGTCAGCCAACTGAAGAACGCCCAGGCGCAGATACGCCACCTGGCCTACCACGACCCACTGACCAATCTGCCCAACCGGGCCTTGCTGATGGACCGCCTGAGCCAGCAGATCGCCCTGCTCAAGCGCCACAACCTGCGCGGTGCCCTGCTGTTTCTGGACCTGGACCACTTCAAGCACATCAACGACTCGCTGGGCCACCCTGTTGGCGACACCGTGCTGAAGATCATCACCGCGCGGCTGGAGGCCAGCGTGCGCCTGGAAGACACCGTGGCGCGCCTGGGCGGGGATGAATTCGTGGTACTACTGAGCGGGTTGGAGGGCAGCCGGGAAACCGTTGAAGAAAAGGTCCGGCAACTGGCCGACACCTTGCGCGAGCTGCTGGCCCAGCCCATGTCACTGGACGGCCAGCGGTTGCAAGTGACACCCAGCATCGGCGTGGCACTGATCCCGGACCACGGCACTACCCCGGCAGACTTGCTCAAGCGCGCCGACATCGCGCTGTACCGGGCCAAGGATTCGGGCCGCAACACCACACAGGTCTTCCAGGCCACCATGCAGAAGGCGGCCAGCGAGCGCCTGCGCATGGAAAACGACCTGCGCCTGGCATTGGCACGGGGCGAAATGGCGCTGCACTTTCAACCGCAGGTGGATGCCCGCGACAACCGCATCGTCGGCGCCGAAGTGTTGTTGCGCTGGCATCACCCACAGCTGGGCCAGCAGCCGCCCAGCCAGTTCATTCAGGTGCTCGAAGAGAGCGGTCTGATCCTGGAGGTGGGCAACTGGATCCTCGACGAAGCCTGCGATGCCTGCGCGCGCATGCTGGCGGATGGCCTTATAGATGCCCGTGATTTCAGCCTGTGTGTCAACATCAGCCCCAGGCAGTTCCGCCAGAACGATTTCGTCGGGCGCGTTCTACGAAGCCTGAATGACTTCAAGGTGCCTAAACAGATACTGAAATTGGAGATCACCGAAGGCATTGTCATCCAGAACCTCGAGGACACCATCAGCAAGATGCGTGAGCTGAAGGCTTATGGCGTCAGCTTCGCCATGGACGATTTTGGTACAGGCTATTCCTCACTGACTTACCTCAAGCGCCTGCCGGTGGATGCGCTGAAAATTGACCAGTCATTCGTGCGCGACGCGACCGTTGACCCCAACGATGCCGAGATCGTCCGCGCCATCGTGGCCATGGCGCGCAGCCTTGGCCTGGCGGTCATAGCCGAGGGCGTGGAGCTCAGCGAACAACTGGAATTTCTGGAGCAGCTGGGGTGCCACCTCTATCAGGGGTACCTGCACAGCCGTCCCTTGCCGTTGGCAGAATTCCGTCAGATGCTGCTGGAGGCGCCTGCTGTGTATTAACGCCTGCAACGCAAGAAAGGCACCCGAGGGTGCCTTTCTTGTCAGTAGCGCCTGTTAGTTCAGCGCTGGCTGTTCGCCATTGATCGGGATGCGCTTGGCCTTGGCTTCTTCAGGCACGATACGCAGCAGGTCGATGCTGAGCAGGCCGTTGGCAAGGCCCGCTGCCTTGACCTCGATATGGTCGGCAAGCCTGAACGACAGCTTGAAGGCGCGCTGGGCAATACCCTGGTGCAGGTAGGTCACTTGGGCAGCACTGTTGTCGCGCTTGCCGCCAGTGACGGTGAGCACACCTTTCTCTACCTGAAGATCGAGGTCTTCTTCCTGGAAGCCGGCGGCCGCAACCACAATACGGTATTGGTCTTCACCGTGTTTTTCCACGTTGTAGGGTGGGTAGCTGCTACCCGCATCGTTGCGCGCCGCCGACTCGAACAGGTCGTTGAAACGGTCGAAGCCCACGGAGTGGCGGAACAGGGGAGCGAGCGAGAAAGCGGTGGTCATGGTCATAACTCCTGAGTTTTCAGCAAGTAGGTCATTACGCGACCCGACTTCGGCATCGCGTACTCAAGAGATAGGGCCTGGCAAACAGCTTTCAAGGGGAGCCTGAAAAAAATCTGCTCTGCCCTGCGCTTCACGCCACGCACGCATCCACCGGTTGCTGCTCGGCACCGATAAGCCGGCTAATGCGGGCGCAGTCGTCTTCACGGCGCAGCTCGGCAAACAGAACAACCGCTTCCGGGTAGCTGCGTGTAAGCATGGCCAGCCACTGTTTCATGCGCCCGGGTGCATAACGTGGCGAGAGCTTGGCCTGCGCCTGGCGCCAGAACTCGCGTAGCAGCGGCAGCAGTTGCTCCCAGTTCATCGGTTGGTAATGCTGCCCGGCACGCGCGGCGGCAATCTGCAGCCCAAGGTCGGGTCGCGACACCAGACCGCGGCCCAACATGATGTTTTCGGCACCACTGACCTCGCGACAACGCCGCCAGTCATCCACCGTCCAGATCTCACCGTTGGCGAACACAGGCACCTTCACTACATCCTGCACGCGAGCTACCCATTCCCAATGCGCAGGCGGCTTGTAACCCTCAACCTTGGTACGCGCGTGCACCACCAGGTGAGCCGAGCCGCCTTCGGCCAGCGCCATGGCGCACTCCAGCGCACCGTCCGGGCTGTCGAAGCCCAGCCGCATCTTGGCAGTGACGGGAATGTCTGCAGGCACCGCACGGCGCACTTCACGCACGATGGCATGCAGCAACTCCGGTTCCTTGAGCAACACGGCACCGCCACGCGACTTGTTCACCGTCTTGGCTGGGCAGCCGAAGTTGAGGTCGATCACCGGCGCACCCAGCTCGCAGGCCAATGCCGCGTTTTCGGCCAGGCAGGTAGGGTCCGAGCCCAACAGCTGTACACGCATTGGCACCCCAGCGGCGGTGCGCGCTCCCTGTCGCAGCTCTGGCGCCAGTTTGTCGAAGGACGATGGCGGCAGCAGGCGGTCGCATACGCGTATGAATTCGGTGACGCACCAATCGATACCGCCAACGCGGGTAAGCACGTCGCGCAGGATGTTGTCGACCAGCCCCTCCATAGGGGCCAGGGCAATTTGCATGTGAGGGTCTCGATGGAAAAAGGCGGCAGTCTAGCAAATATCGCCGGCCATTCAGGCGCCGGTCAGCGCTGGGCCATAACCTTCCAGGAACTCAGCCGGCATGCGCCGGGGTTTGCCACTGGACAGTTCGATACAGGCAAATGTGGTCTGGGCTCGCAGCAAGGTCGTGCCATCCTGCGGGCGCCATAGCTGAAAGCGGCGGGTCATGCGCAGGCGCTGGTCCCAATTGATGATCCACGTTGCCAGTTGCAGTGCATCATCCTCGTAGGCTGCGGCCAGGTAATCGATTTCGTGGCGCACCACCGCCATCGCCCGGTCCAGGCGCCGATACTCGGCCAGATCCAGACCCAGACGCTGGGAGTGGCGCCAGGCGCAGCGCTCCAGCCAGGTGACATACACCGCATTGTTGGCATGGCCGAGGCCATCGATGTCTTCGCTGCCAACATGCAGGTCGATGATGAAGGGTGCAGGCAGGTCCCAACTCATGTTCAGTTCCCGGACGCAAAAAGGGAATTTAGCAGTGATCTGCGGGCGAATGTCCAGCGTTGTACGGGCACACGCCTGGATCGCTGAGCTTGAATGCAGGCATTTTTCGAGGGGAAAAACAAAAGGCCCATTCAATATTCGAATGAGCCTTAAAAGTCCCGCAAAACGCGGGTAAACATGGCGTCCCCTAGGGGACTCGAACCCCTGTTACCGCCGTGAAAGGGCGGT